>CAZWZD010000021.1:0-10587 GCA_964638235.1 uncultured Erysipelotrichales bacterium | reverse complement strand
CTCGTTATATAAAATGCACATATAACTTTTTCGTTTATTTTTAACGGTTCAAACTTTTCAAAATATTAATCTTTCATGATAATTTCTCTATATTTTATTTGTTGAATCTTATTATATCATAGTGTCATATAATAAATATACTAATAAAATTCTATTATAAACAAAAAATCAGTACATAATGATATGTACTGAACTGTATTTTCTTAATTAATTATTAACAATCATGCTTTTGAGTATAAATAATCAAAGCCATCATAACCAATGGTTCATCAGAATCATTTTTCAAGCTATGACCAGTACCATCTTTCGCAAATGTATGATCTCCAGCCTTTACAGTATAAGTTGATTCATCATCTGTATAAATTCCTTCACCAGATAATATATAATAAGATTCACCATCACCCTGATGAGTATGAAAACCAATCTCTGAATGAGGCTGAATTGTAACTTGAGCATATACTCTTAACATACCATTCTTTTGTTCTTCTGATAATAAATGAACAAAATGAACTTCACCAGCTCCACCAAACATATTCTTTTTAATTTCTTTTTCCATAATCTTCTCCTATAAATCAAATAAACTCATCTGATTTTCTTCAGATAGATGACTAAAAACCCCTAACTTTGTAAGAAAATCAATTTGGCTATTGTTAAGCTTAGTTCTATTAATTACATCTTCCTTTGATAAAAATGCACCTTTATTCCTTGCTTCAATTACTGTATCAGCAACAGCAGTACCAAGTCCATCAACAGAAGTAAATGGAGGTAAAATTCCAAACTGATCATTAGGATCATTAATAAAAACACTAGCCGCAGATTTATCTAAACTAATATTATTAAAATGATATCCCCTATCATACATCTCCATCGCAATTTCAAAAACCGATGTTAAGCCTTCTTCTTTATTTGATATTTTCCTTCCTTCCTGCCTTGCTTTAATTATAGCATTATAATGAGAAAAAATCACTTCTTTTCCCTGAATTAAAGTTTCAATATCAAAAAAATCACACCTTGTAGAAAAATAAACAGCATAATATTCTCTAGGATAATATAACTTCCACCAGGCAACTCTTATAGCACTTAAAACATAAGCTGCAGCATGAGCTTTAGGGAACATATATTTAATTTTCTTACAAGATTCAATATACCAGGTAGGTACATTATGCTTCTTCATCAATTCCTCGTATTTCTTTTCAGGGAAAACTTGTGGAGATTTTCCTTTACGCACACATTCCATAATATCAAATGCATCTTTATTCGGTAATCCCTTTTCAATCAAATAAACCATAATATCATCACGGCAACCAATAACTTCCTTTAAAGTACAAGTTCCTGAAGCAATCAATGTTTCAGCATTTCCCAAATAAACATCAGTACCATGTGACAATCCAGATAAAATAACTAAATCACTAAATGAAGTTGGATGAGTAGCTTCTAACATACTTCTAACAAATCGAGTACCAAATTCTGGTAATCCCAAAGCACCTGTTTTACAATTCAAATAAGTCAAATCTATTCCTAAAGCTTCAGAACTATTAAACAAACTCATAACTCTTGTATCATTAGTAGGAATATCTTTAGGATTTACACCAGTTAAATCTTGAAGCATACGAATAACAGTAGGATCAACATGTCCTAATATATCAAATTTCAAAACATTGTCATGAATAGCATGGAAATCAAAGTGAGTTGTTTTCCATTCAGCCGATAAATCATCTGCCGGATACTGATATGGAGTAAAATCAAAAACATCCATATTTTCAGGAATGACAATAATCCCACCCGGATGCTGTCCAGTTGTTCTTTTTACACCAGTACATCCCTTAGCAATTCTTTCTAATTCAGCACTTCTGATTGTATCTTCTTTACCCATCAACTCTGCATATCCTTTTGCATAACCATAAGCAGTTTTTTCTGCAACAGTAGAAATAGTACCTGCACGATAAACATGACTTTCTCCAAAAATTTCCTTTGTATAAGCATGAGCCGTAGGCTGATAATCACCAGAGAAATTTAAATCTATATCAGGAACCTTATCTGCATTGAATCCCAAGAACGTTTCAAAAGGAATATTATGTCCATCACCAATCAATTTATGGCCGCACTTAGGACACTTCTTATCAGGTAAATCATAACCATCTGCAATTTCTACTGGATCAGTAAACTCACTGTATTGACAATGAGGACAGTAATAATGTGGTGGTAAAGGATTAACTTCTGAAATACCTGCCATTGTTGCAACAAATGAAGAACCTACAGAACCTCTACTACCAACTAGATATCCAGCATCATTTGATTTTTTTACAAGTTTATGAGCTATGTAATAGATAACTCCAAATCCATGTTTAATGATATTATCCAGCTCTTTAGTCAAACGCTTCTCAATCAAATCCGGCAGTACTTCACCATATTGTTTATGAGCATTTTCAAAACACAAATTTCTTAAATTTTCATCAGCATTATCAATATGAGGAGTAAACAATTTATCATGTACAACATGAAAACTTCCATCTATCATATCTGCAATCTTATTAGTATTTGTAATTACATATTCATATTTCTCTTCTTCTGTCAAATAAGATAAACTATCCATCATCTCTTGAGTATTCCTAAAATATTCATCTGGTGTCCAAGCTTTAGGATCATTACGATCAGTCAAAGGATGCAAAGCACCACCTAGTCCAATTTTAGGATTACAAATAAAGACATCACGATAAATCTTATCTTTTTGATCAAGATAATGAACATCCCCAGTTGCTACAATGATTTTTCCCATTTCTTTAGCAGTATCAACAATACGTCTTAAAATACGTTTCAAATCATCAACTGTATCAATTCTCCCTCTTTCAACAAAATACATACAAATATCTAAAGGAAGAATTTCAATATAATCATAAAAAGAAATAGCTTCTCTTAATTCTTCAATACTTCTTGTCATCGCAAGCTCATAGATTTCAGAATTATAACACCCACTGCCAAACAGTAATCCTTCATGATAATATTTTAAACATTCTCTAGGTATTCTAGCTACCTTTTCAAAATAAGTTGTGTTAGCCTCTGAAACAAGCTTAAACATATTCTTTAATCCTACTTTATTTTTAGCTAATACACACATATGTTTAGGTCTAACAATTTTATATCCATTTGGACATTCAATCTTATTTATATCAATTAACGATCTTATATCGTCTTTCATCATATCATGAAGCATCATATTAAAAACACTTGCTAAAACTTCAGCATCATAATCTGCTCTATGAGCTTCATCTCCATCATAAGCAATACGATAATTTCTAGCAATTGTTCCTAATCTAAAATATTTCAAATTAGGTAAAATCTTCCAAGCTAAAGGTAAAGTATCTACCCAAGGATTAGTTAAAGGCTTTCTATGATGCCTTTTTAGTATCTCATTAATAAAACCAACATCAAAAGTAGCATTATGAGCAACTAAAACATCATCACCAAAGAAATCCAATATCTTAGGTAAAAATTCTTCAATAGTAGGAGCATTTTTAACATCATCATTAGTAATATGAGTTAATTGTGTAATTTTTTCAGAAATATGTTTTTGAGGTTTAATCAAACTCTGTAAACGGGCAATTTCCTGACCATTCTTTATTTTAACAGCCCCAAACTCAGTTATATCATCATCTAAAACAGATAATCCTGTTGTTTCCAAGTCGAAAGATATAAAAGTTAAATCTCTTAAAGCAACATCTCTTTCATTATGAACAACTACAAACTCCGGATCAACCATATACATTTCAACACCATAAATCATCTTAATCTTATTTTTTATACTTGCCATTTGGGCTTCTGGAAATGATTGCACATTTCCATGATCAGTAATTGCTATAGCATTATGTCCCCAATAAGCAGCTCTTTGAATATAATCGCTAATTGAACCTATCCCATCCATAGGTGACATTTTAGAATGAACATGAAGTTCTACTCTCTTTTGCTTAGCCTCATCTTTTCTAATTGGGGGAGAAGAAACAACTTCTACACTCCTTGCAGAAATAATAGTATCATTCATAAATTTATCAAACTCAACAGTACCATTAACTTTAACCCAGCAGTTTCCCTTACCTATCTTCTTCATTTCTTCAAGGCTGTTGCCAGCTTTATTTTCAAACCTTTTTACAATGATACTATCAGTATAATCAGTAATATATAATGATTGAATTATCTTTCCTGTTTTAATCTTTTTATTATCCAACTTAAAAACAAATCCCTGAACACTAACATCTTTAATATCACTATTAATATCTTTTAATCTTAAGCTATAATATTCTTTTTTAGCATACTTATTAAATGATTTTTCTTTTTTCTTATAAGATTTAGTAGTTTCAAGCACTGAATGATCTACAACTACTTCATTAGCCTGATCCATTTCCTGCACAATAGCCTGATACTCATCATTCTCCTTATCTATAAAAGCTAAGAAGTCTATATGAATACCAAACTTACTAAAATATTTATCAAATATTTTATATAATTCCTTCATCTGATTAAATTGAATTTCATTAATAACTTCAATCTTTAATGTATTATCTTTAAAAGAAATCTTAGATAAGTCAATTGTATCTAAAATAGGAAATCTAGTTTTTAACTTATCAAAAATAAACATACTATACAATAATACATTCTTTTCATCATATACATTATTATTTCTAAAAATAAAATCACAAGGATAAGGAAATACACCCTTAGAATCAAACAATAATTTCACTTCATCAAAATATAGTAAAGAAGAAGAATAAATATAAAACTCATAAGAATTATCATTATTAACTACAACTTTTTCTAAAACTGCTTTCTTTAAATCAAAGACTTTATCTATAATATTCAATTGTTTTAAAAGAATATCTATCTTATTATCCATATTTACCTCCCTAACAAAAAGGGATAAACATCCCTTATCCAAATATTCTCATCAAGTCCTGATAAGTCACAAAAACCATCAATGCCATTACCAAAACCAATCCAGCAGCCTGTAAAGCAAATTTAACTTTCTGTGGCAATTCTCTACCAATAATTCTTTCTACAACGGTAAACAATATTTGACATCCATCTAATCCAGGAATAGGAAGCAAATTAAATATACCTATATTAACAGATAATAAAGCAAGCAATCTAAAAATATAACTAATCTGCCCCGTTTGAGTTACCTCCGCTGTTACCTGATAAATACCAGCAGGACCAGACAATTGTCCAACAGTATTCGCAAAATCAATAACCAGCATTTTTAATGCATCTATGATAGCAGTACTCATAAAAATAAAATCATCAGCTGTATACTCTAAACTTTCAACAACAGTCATAGCTCTCGTCTTATAAGAAATACCAAATATATATCTTTGATAATCATTATCAAACGTTAAAACAACAGG
Source organism: uncultured Erysipelotrichales bacterium (assembly GCA_964638235.1). Classification (GTDB taxonomy): domain Bacteria; phylum Bacillota_I; class Bacilli_A; order Erysipelotrichales; family Coprobacillaceae; genus MGBC113645. The sequence goes on along the minus strand of CAZWZD010000021.1, from coordinate 5,194 downwards.
AACTTCTTTTGTATTTCCATTTCTTATAACTGTTACAGTAACATGTATTGTATCTAAATCAACATTAAATGTTTCTTTATCAAACGAATCAGGCAAATCATCATAAGAATCAATAACAAGCGTTTTATCTGATTCTTGAATATATATCTGTTTAATAACATCATTCTCAGCTAGCCCATAAGTCTGAGCTGCACTATTTTCTTCAATAGAAGCTATCGTTACATCTTCTAAAGGCAATCTTCCTGATGCCAAATTACAAGCAAACAAAACAACTATAGCAAGCACAAAGTTCATAAAAACTCCAGCCGCAAAAATAATAACCCTCTGATATGCCTTGATACCTTGCAAAGTTCTTTCAAAAGGAACATCTTTCATTAAAATATTATCTTCCTGATCAGCTTCTCCAGCCATTGATACAAATCCACCAATTGGAAGAAGCCTCAACTCATATTCAGTTTCCTTACCTTTCTTTGAAAACAGTTTTGGACCAAAACCAATTGAAAACTGTCCACAATAGACACCATAGTGCTTAGCTGCAATAAAATGTCCAAACTCATGAATTGTAATAATCGAACCAATAACAAGTATAAAAACAATAATATTTAAAATATTCTGCATTATCGTTTGCATTTATCCACCCACTCTTTCTTTTACAAAATTTCTCGCCCAGCGATCAATTTCAATCAATTCTTCTAAAGAAGGATTATCAACAACTTGATGATTATCCATAGCTTCCTCAACTAATCTTTCAATATCTAAAAATTTAATCTTTCCTTCCCTAAACAATAAATTACCCATCTCATTAGCTCCATTTAAAACACAAGGCAAAGAACCACCTCTTCTACCTGCCTTATAAGCCAATTCTAAAGCATGAAATCTCTTAAAATCAGGCTTAATAAAATGAAGGGAACCAATATCCGTTAAAGACAATCTCTTTTCACCAGCAATCGCAACTCTATGAGGATAAGTTAAAGCATATTGAATAGGAAGCCTCATATCAGGAGTTCCCAATTGTCCAATTACAGCACCATCAACATACTCAACCATTGAATGAACGATACTTTCAGGATGAATGATAACTTCAATATCATCATAATCAACATCAAATAGCCATTTCGCTTCCATCACTTCCAAGCCCTTATTAAATAAAGTTGCACTATCAATTGTAATTTTAGCACCCATTGACCAATTAGGATGATTAAGTGCTTCTTTAACACTTACATCTTCTAATTCATCCCTAGATTTATCTCTAAAGCTCCCACCACTAGCAGTTAAAAGAATTTTCGATATTTCACCATGATTTTCACCATTCATGGATTGAAAAATAGCCGAATGCTCACTATCTACTGGCAACAAAGCAACATCATTTTGCTTTGCTAGAGGAACAATAATATGTCCAGCAACAACCAATGTTTCCTTGTTTGCTAAAGCAATGTCTTTATGACATTTTATTGCTTCAATCGTAGGCAACAAACCAGCAAAACCAACAATCCCATTTAACACCATATCAATTTGAGATAAAGTTGCTATTGTAATTAAACCATCCTGTCCAAAATAGAAATGTCTATCAGGATACTTCTCTTTTAATTTCTTATAATCTTCTTCTAAAGAAACACAAATATGCTGAACTGGAAGCTTTTGCATAATTTCTTCCAATAATGTTATATTTCTACCTGCACTCATTGCTGTTATTTCAAACATATCCTGATGATGATATACAACATCAACAGTCTGTGTACCAATAGATCCAGTTACTCCTAAAACAGTTATTCTTTTCATTTAAATCACCATCGCTAAATAATATAATAAAACACCCAATACAGATCCATTAAACAAAATAGCATCAAAACGATCCAAAATACCACCATGTCCAGGCAGTATTTGAGAAAAATCCTTAACCTCAAAAGTTCTCTTCATGCTACTAAAAGATAAATCTCCAATTTGACCTGTAATCGTTAATATAAAACAAATTCCCACAAGCAAATAAACAGGTATATTAATTTTCACAAAAATCCCATAACCAACCGACAAAGCAGTTCCTAATATAATACCACCAACACTTCCTTCAATCGTCTTTTTTGGTGATAAACGTGGATTTAACTTATGCTTTCCTAAAAACCTGCCAGCAAAATAAGCACCTGTATCAGTACCAAAAGTTGCTAGAGCTAAAAGAATTAAATAATCAAAACCATAATCCAAACGAATACATAATATACTTCTTAATCCACAGCTTATTAAAGCAGCAGCAGTAAAATAATATCCCAATCTCAATAAATTCATTCCATAATCACTCATAGAGCAAGCAAATAATACCAACAGTAAAATGATTAAAGGAGCAATATCAATCAAAATAGAACTTGAAAAAAACACTGAAAACAACATATATACACCAATAACCAAATATAAATAAATATTTGCCTTGGGACGATCACAAATCGATAACATTTCAAACACACTCACTGCCCCAATTAAAGCTATTAAAATTTTAAAAGGCATTCCACCAACTAAAACAACTGGTATTAAAACTGCAATTAAAACAATAGCAGTTATAATCCTCGTTTTCATTTTATAACACCTCCAAAACGTCTTTCTCTTCCCTGATAAATAGCTATGCATCGATGAAGCTCATCTTCATCAAAATCCGGCCAATAAACATCTGTAAAAATAAATTCGGCATAAGCTAACTGCCATGGTAAAAAATTAGATAATCTATATTCACCACTCGTTCTCACCATTAAATCAACAGGAGGCAAATCAGTTGTCATTAAATTCTTTTCAAACAAATCTTCATCAATATCATCAACAGAAATTTCATTATTTTTAACTTTTTCAGCTAATATCTTTGCTGTTTCAACAATCTCATCTCTGCCACCATAAATAAAAGCAAAAGTTAAAATCAAACCAGTATTAGAAGAAGTTTGTCTGATTGCTTCTTCAATAATATCTCTCGTTTCTTTTGGTGCCATTTCTAAATGGCCTATATATCTAAGCTGAACATTATTTTCAATTAATTCTTTTAAATATAAATCAAAGAACTCTTTAGGTAATTTAAAAATATAGTTTACTTCACTAGCATCTCTTTTAAAATTTTCTGTAGAAAAAGCATACACAGTCATAGCTTTTACACCCAATTTATTAGCTTCCAAAGCAGTACGTCTAATTGTTTTCGTACCTTCATGATGTCCATAAGTCCTAGGCATCATCCTCTTCTTTGCCCATCTTCCATTACCATCCATAATAAAAGCTATATGCTTAGGAATATTATCCATATCTAAATCATAACCTTTATTTTCTTTACTTTTAAAAAACATAATTTCACCAACTTTTTCTTTTTATCTCATGGGGTATTATAACATAATATCTAAAACATGTCGATAAACTTAAACTATAACAATTCTCAATCTATATTTATTTTAATTCCATTTCACTCATGCTAACTTTCTTTTTTAAATTTTTTCCAATAGTCAACCACATTGTAATATAACAAGCTCCTCCACCAATAAAGTTACTTATAGCTTCAGCAATAAAAACACCATCTATTCCTATAAACCAAGGTAAAATAACAGTTAAAGGAGCTACAATAATAACCTTTCTAAATACTGAAAAGAAAATCGCTTGTTTTGATTTTCCCAAACCTATCGCAATAGATTGTCCTGACATTTGAAAAGCCATCATAAAAAAACCAAAAAAATACAACCTGCAAGCATCAGTTCCATATTGAATAATCTCTTCATTGACAGTAAAGATAGAAAAAATAAAATGAGGAAATAAATTAATCAATAACCACATACCTACCATTGTAGAAAATGCACTAATTGTCACAAATTTAATCCCATCTAAAACTCTAGAATATTCTCTTGCTCCATAATTATACCCTAAAACTGGCTGAGAAGCATTTGCTAAACCTTGTCCAGGAAGCGATGCTACTTCCCTCACAGAATTAATAATAGTCATAATCGCAATATATAAATCTCCTCCATAAATTGACAGTGTAGAATTACATACAATAGTTACAATAGAATTAGTAATAGACATCATAAATCCAGCTGCACCTAAAGAAAAAATCTTAGTTACATATTTCTTTTGTAATTTTAATCTTTCTTTTCTTAATTTCAAAATTGTTTTTTCACCCGTTAAAAACATAATTGACCATATAGCACTAACCAATTGAGATAAAACAGTTGCTAGAGCTGCACCAGCAACTCCCATATTCAATACAAATATAAAAATAGGATCCAAAATAATATTTGTAACTGCACCTAACAATACAGTCATCATTCCTATTTTCGCAAATCCCTGACTATTAATAAAACTATTCATACCTAAACCAATAAGCACAAACAAAGTTCCCGATAAATAAATAGTCATATAATCATTAGCATAACTAAAAGTATCCTGACTAGCTCCAAAAGCCCATAAAATAGGTTTTTTAAACAAAAAACCAACAATCATAATCAAAATTGAAAAAATAACTAATAAAGCAAAAGAATTTCCCATAACCTCTTCAGCTTCCAATAAATCTCCTTTACCCCTAGCAATTGAACATAGAGGAGATCCTCCCATACCAAAAAGATTAGCAAAAGCAATAATAATAGAAATCAAAGGCAAACATAAACCTAATCCACCCATTGCCATAGTAGCAACTTCAGGAATTCTGCCAATATAAATACGATCAATTACATTATATAAAACATTAATTAACTGTGCTACAATCATTGGACCAGCTAAATGAAGCATATGTTTAGACATTGAACCAATCGCAAAATTATTTTCATCCATTCTTCCACTCCCTTAAAAATCAAAATCAAAAGATAACTGTCTATTAATTGATGAACTCTGTTTAGCCTCTACCAAAATATCATCTTTATTTAAATGACCTATCAATAAAGGTGACAGTGGATCATGCTGTTTATATTGATTTAAAACCATCGATCTATCATAATTTGCATAACAGTACAAACAGCCATGCAAACAAGTATTATAAGCACCTATATCATTACCTAAAACACAATTGCATTCTCTCGCATTAGATTTATTTAAAATCAATTCCACTTTCAAAGCCTTTTCCAATACTTCCTGACTCATACATCCACTGCTAATCAATCCATATTTTTCAAACTTCTCAGATTCTAAACATCCATATAATTGAATATTATATTTTTTAGAAATCTTAACCATATTCCTTACTAACTTC
>CAZWZD010000020.1:0-10664 GCA_964638235.1 uncultured Erysipelotrichales bacterium | reverse complement strand
ATCTAAACATATTATAAAACTTAATAAATGAACTGTCATTGGACGATCTGTCCAATTAAAAAAGAAAGATTTTTCAATCTTTCTTTTAATTTCTACTTATCTTTTTCTACATCTTTTTGATCAAATACATCAGATATAGGTGCCCCTGGAGCAACCATTGGGAATACCTTATCATCTTCTGCAATAATACATTCAATAACAGTTGGTCCATTATACTCTAATGCTTCTTGAATAGCAGGACCTATTTCTTCCTTAGTTGTAACTCTTAAAGCCTTGCAACCAAAACCTTCAGCAATCTTTACAAAATCAATTCCATCATTCAATACAGTAGCACTATAACGTTTACCATAGAATAAAGTCTGCCATTGTCTAACCATACCTAACACATGATTATTCAATACAACTTGAATAATAGGAATATTATTACGAGAAGCAGTTGCTAGTTCATTGATATTCATTCTAAAGCAGCCATCTCCAGCAATATTAAATACAGGTTTATCAGGCACTGCCATCTTTGCTCCCATACTAGCACCTAATCCATAACCCATAGTACCTAAACCACCAGAAGTAATCAATTGTCTAGGACGTTTAAAATGATAGTATTGAGCAGCCCACATCTGATTTTGTCCAACTTCAGTAACAATAATTGCATCACTGTCAGTCAATAAATCAATCTGTTCTATAATATAAGGACCAGTTAAAACACTTGTATCATAAGATAATGGATATCTATCTTTTAAGCTTCTAATTTCTTTTAGCCATTGAGGGTGATTTTGTTGCTTCAATAATAAATTCAAAGCACTCAATACACTTCTAGCATCACCAACAATACCTAAATCAACAATTATGTTCTTATTAATTTCAGCTTCATCAATATCAATATGAATAATCTTAGCATTTTTAGCAAACATTTTAGCATTACCAATAACGCGATCACTAAAACGAACTCCAATAGCAATCAGTAAATCACAACGAGAAACTCCTAAGTTACTAGCCTTAGTTCCATGCATACCTAACATACCACTATATCTAGGACTTGTACCATCAAAAGCACCCTTACCCATCAAAGAATCACATACAGGAGCATCGATTCTTTCAGCAAATTCTTTTAGCTCTCTGCTTGCATGAGAAGTAATAGCTCCACCACCTACAAAAATGTATGGTTTTTCACTTGCTTCAATCATAGCAATCGCTTCTTTAATAGTAGCAGTAGGATAAGTATATCTGCTATCAACCTCATCAGGCACAGCTCTTGTATATTCAGTATGAGCTAAAGTTACATCCTTAGTAATATCTACCAATACTGGTCCAGGTCTACCAGACTTAGCAATCTTAAAAGCTTTTCTAATTGTAGGTGCTAAATCCTCCACCTTTTTAACAATAAAATTATGTTTTGTAATTGGCATTGTCACACCAGTGATGTCAATTTCTTGAAAACTATCCTTTCCAAGTAGTGGAACAGCAACATTCGCAGTAATCGCAACAACAGGAATAGAATCCATATAAGCAGTTGCTATACCAGTAACCAAATTAGTAGCTCCAGGTCCACTTGTTGCCATACAAACACCAACCTTACCACTTGCTCTAGCATATCCATCTGCCGCATGAGCAGCTCCTTGTTCATGTGAAGTTAAAATATGATTGATTTTATCCTGATATTTATATAAACTATCATAGACTTCAAGTATTGTTCCTCCTGGATACCCAAACACAGTATCAACACCTTGTTCAAGTAAACATTCTACAACGATATCTGAACCTTTCATCTCCATGAATCTTCCTCCTTAATCCTTAACTTTCAATACTGCTCCAGTGTTAGCAGAAGTAACCATAGAAGCATATTTCTTCAAATATCCTTTCACTTCATTCTTTCTAGGAACAAAGTCTTTCTTTCTCTCTTCAAATTCCTTATCATCAATTAAAAGATTAATTTTATGATTAGGAATATCAATTTCAATAATATCTCCCTCTTTTACAAAAGCAATAGGCCCACCTACGGCAGCTTCAGGAGAAATATGACCAATAGAAGCTCCACGAGTTGCTCCAGAAAAACGACCATCTGTAATTAAAGCAACATCCTTATCCAATCCCATTCCAGCAATTTCACTTGTAGGAGATAACATCTCTCTCATTCCAGGACCACCCTTAGGACCTTCATAACGAATAACAACAACATCACCTGCAACAATCTTACCACCACGGATAGCGGCAATAGCATCTTCTTCACAATCAAACACTCTTGCAGGTCCTTTATGCTGCATCATTTCCTCAGCCACAGCAGCTGCCTTAACAACACAACTATCAGGAGCTAAATTACCTTTTAACACGGCAATTCCACCTGTTTTCATATATGGATTATCAACTGGACGAATAATTGTAGGATCTAAGTTCACACAACCTTCAATATTCTCTTTTACAGTCTTACCAGTACAAGTCATTATATCAGTATGCAATATACCAATACTATCTAACTCATTCATAACTGCATAAACTCCACCAGCTTCATTCAAATCCTCCATAAAAGTATCACCAGCAGGTGCCAAATGACATAAATTAGGAACTTTCTTACTAATCTCATTAGCAACTTCCAAATCTAAATGAACTCCAGCTTCATAAGCAATAGCAGGTAAATGCAACATAGAGTTAGTAGAACATCCTAAAGCCATATCAACTGTTAAAGCATTCAAGAACGCTTCATTAGTCATAATATCTCTTGGTTTAATATCCTTCTCCACTAATTTCATAATTTGCATACCAGCATGCTTAGCTAAACGAATTCTTTCACTATAAACAGCAGGAATAGTACCATTACCCTTTAATCCCATTCCCAAAACTTCTGTTAAGCAGTTCATAGAATTAGCAGTATACATACCAGAACAAGAACCACATGTAGGACATGCTTTCTCCTCAAATTCAGTTAACTTTTCCAATGTCATCTTACCAGCATTATATTGTCCTACTGCTTCAAACAATGTTGATAAACAAGTCTGTTTACCATCTAATCTTCTTCCAGCAAGCATTGGTCCACCACTTACAAAAATAGTTGGAATATTCAATCTTGCAGCAGCCATCAATAAACCTGGAACATTCTTATCACAGTTAGGAATCATAACTAATCCATCAAATTGATGTGCATTTGCAAGACATTCAGTACTATCACAAATTAATTCTCTTGTAACCAAAGAATACTTCATTCCAGTATGGTTCATTGCAATACCATCACAAACAGCAATTGCAGGAACTTCAATTGGTGTACCTCCAGCCATATAAACACCTTTTTTTACAGCTTCAGTTATTTTATCCAAATTCATATGACCTGGAACAATTTCATTATATGAATTAACAACTCCAATCAATGGTCTATCCAATTCTTCTTCTGTCAAACCTAAAGCATTAAATAACGATCTATGAGGTGCTCTCTCAATACCTTTCTTCGCATTATCACTTCTCATATTTTACCTCCTATAAATTCTTAACAATTAAATTTCCCATTTCACTGCATCCTACTTGTATTTTTCCTTCAGACATAATATCAACAGTACGATATCCTTTCTCTAATACCGTTTTTATAGCCTTTTCTATATTATCAGCTTCTTCATCCATATTAAAAGAATAACGTAACATCATCGCAGCACTCAATATAGTTGCGATAGGATTAGCAATATCTTTACCTGCAATATCTGGAGCACTACCATGACTAGGTTCATACATACCAAACAAATCATCTCTTAATGATGCACTTGATAACATCCCAATAGAACCAGTAACCATACTCGCTTCATCAGATAAAATATCACCAAACATATTTTCAGTTAAAATAACATCAAATTGTCTAGGATTTTTAACAAGCTGCATAGCACAATTATCAACTAACATATGTTCTAATTCAACTTCTGGATAATCTTTAGCCACTTCATTGACAACTTTTCTCCATAATCTTGAAGAATCCAAAACATTTGCCTTATCAACACTTGTAACCTTTTTATTACGTTTCATTGCTATATCAAATCCTCTAATAGCAATTCTTCTTATTTCACTTTCACTATACTCTAAATTATCATGAGCTACCAACTGTCCATCAATTTCTTTTGTTTCCCTTGCTCCAAAATACAAACCACCAGTTAACTCTCTCATGATCATCATATCAAAACCACCTTCAGTGATTTCTTCTTTCAAAGGACAAGCACCTTTTAACTCATCATATAAATAAGCAGGTCTTAAGTTGGCAAATAAATTTAAAGCTTTTCTAATTTTTAATAAACCTGCTTCTGGTCTAAGATTTGGCTCTAATTTATACCAAGGTGAAGTAGTTGTATCACCACCAATAGATCCCAATAACACTGCATCTGAAGCTTTTGCAATCTCAATAGCTTCATCAGTCAATGGAACACCATGAACATCAATAGAAGCTCCACCCATTAAAATATCAGTATAATTAAATATATGATTATATTTTTTAGCAACAGCATTCAATACTTTTATTGCTTCATTAACAATTTCAGGACCAATACCATCACCTTTAATAACAGTAATATTTTTTTCCATCGCTACTTCCCCTTTTTTGCATTTACATAGTTCACTAAACCATTAGCTTCAATCATCTTCTGTAAAAACTCAGGAAATGGTTGAGATTGAAACTCAGTTCCCTTTGTTAAATTATATATTTTACCAGTATCAAAATCTATTTCAACATTATCTCCTTCATCAATTCCATCAACAGCTTCTTCACACTCTAAAATTGGAAAACCAATATTAATAGAATTACGATAAAAAATTCTGGCAAAAGACTTAGCAATGACACAACTAACCCCTGCAGTCTTTAAAGCTAAAGGAGCGTGTTCTCTTGAAGAACCACAACCGAAATTCTTTTGAGCTACCATGATATCTCCAGGATTTAATCTATCAACAAACGTAGGATCAATATCCACCATTGCATGACTTGCTAATTCCTTAGCATCAAAAGAATTTAAATATCTAGCAGGAATAATAACATCAGTATCTACGTTATCTCCATACTTTAATACCTTACCATTTGCCTTCATTATTCTTCTCCTCCTATTTTCTCAGGATTAGCAATATATCCAGCAATTGCACTCGCAGCAGCAACTTCTGGAGAAGCTAAATAAATCAATGATTCCGTATCACCCATACGTCCTACAAAGTTACGATTAGATGTAGATACACATTTTTCACCTTTGCACATAACGCCCATATGACCACCCATACAAGCTCCACAGCTAGGCGTATTAAAAGCACAACCTGCTTCTACAAATATATCTACTAAACCTTCATGTACACATTGTAAGAAAATCTTTTGAGTTGCAGGGATAACCATAACTCTCACTTCTGGATGAACTGTTTTTCCTTTAAGAATAGCAGCAGCTTTTCTTAAATCAGTAATTCGACCATTAGTACAAGATCCAATAACAACTTGATCAATATAAATCTTATCCATCTTCTCGACTTCATCAATAGTATGTGCATTACCAGGTAAATGAGGAAATGCTACTGTAGGTCTTACTTTAGATAAATCAATTTCTATTGTTTCATCGTATACTGCATCTTCATCTGCTTCATAAACCTTATATTCTTTAGAAGAATGTTCTTTAATATATTCAATCGTCTGTTCATCAACTGGAAAAATACCATTTTTTGCTCCAGCTTCTATTGCCATATTACAAATCGTAAAACGATCATCCATAGTTAAATATTGAATACCGTCACCAACAAATTCCATAGACTTATATAAAGCACCATCAACACCAATTTTTCCAATAATATGTAAAATAATATCTTTTCCACTTACATATTTACTAGGTTTATTCTTCAATACAAACTTCATAGCACTAGGAACTTTAAACCATAATTCACCAGTAGCCATACCAGTTGCAATATCAGTTGTTCCAACACCTGTTCCAAATGCTCCTAATGCTCCATAGGAACAAGTATGAGAGTCAGCACCAATAATACACTCACCAGCTACTACAATACCTCTTTCAGGTAAGATTGCATGTTCTACACCACATTTACCTTGAACCATGTGATAAGTTAATCCTTGCTCTCTAGAAAAATCTTGAATTGCTCTTGAATTTTGAGCAGATTTAATATCTTTATTTGGTGTAAAATGATCAGGAACTAATACAACTTTATCCTTATCAAACACTTTATCAGCCATTTGCTTAAAAATAGGTAAAGCCATTGGTCCTGTAATATCATTTGCCATTACAACATCAAGTTTTGCTTCTATCAACTGACCAGCTACAACCTCCTTAAGCCCTGCGTGATCAGCTAAAATCTTTTGCGTCATAGTCATTGCCATTGTTATATCCCCCTTTTTATGCTTTGTACGCTTATATAAATCAACATCATTGATTTATATAAACGCACAAAGTGTGCGTCTATTTTAATTGTTAATTAATTTATCTTCATCAGACCAGCTATATAAGCTTCTAATATCTTTTCCAACTTTTTCTACTTGTTTTTCAGCAGCTAACTTTCTCATTGCTTTGAAATGAGCTTGTCCACCAGCATCAGACATATCCAATAAGAATTCTTTTGCGAATGTTCCATCTTGAATATCAGATAAGATCTTCTTCATAGTCTTCTTTGTTTCATCAGTAATAATCTTTGGTCCAGTAATATAATCACCATATTCTGCAGTATTAGAAATAGAATATCTCATACCTGCAAATCCAGATTGATAGATTAAATCTACGATTAATTTCATTTCATGAACACATTCAAAATAAGCATTTCTTGGATCATATCCAGCTTCTACTAAAGTTTCAAAACCAGCTTGCATTAATGCACAAACACCACCACATAATACTGCTTGTTCACCAAATAAATCAGTTTCAGTTTCAGTTCTAAATGTTGTTTCCAAAATACCAGCTCTAGCTCCTCCAATAGCTAAACCATAAGCTAAAGCTATATCTTGAGCTCTACCAGTAGCATCTTGTTCAACAGCTACTAAACATGGAGTACCTTTACCAGCCTGATATTCACTACGTACTGTATGTCCTGGTGCTTTAGGAGCAATCATAGTTACATCAACATCTTTTGGTGGAACGATTTGATTAAAATGAATATTGAAACCATGCGCAAACATTAACATATTTCCAGGCTCCAAGTTAGGTTCAATTGATTCTTTATATAATTTTGCTTGTAATTCATCATTTATCAAAATCATAATAATATCTGCTCTCTTTGCAGCTTCAGCAGAAGTAAACACTTCAAAACCTTGTGCTTCTGCCTTTGCCCAAGATTTAGATCCTTCATAAAGGCCAACAATGACTTTTACACCTGATTCTTTTAAATTTAATGCATGAGCATGTCCTTGAGATCCATACCCAATAACTGCTACTGTTTTACCATCTAATAATGATAAATCACAGTCTGATTCATAAAAAATTTTTGCCATTTTTACATATCCTCCTATTAATTATCTTTTTTTATTCAAACTATTAAGACCTCTTGCAATACCAGCTAATCCAGTACGAACAATCTCAATAATATTGAAACCATCTAACATTGCTAAAAGTGCATTGACTTTTGGCTCATCTCCTGTAATTTCAATAACTACTGAACCAGGAGATACATCAACGATCTTAGCCCTAAATATATCAACAATAGAAACTAAGTCTGCTCTTTGGTTTGCTCCTACTTCAACCTTAATTAATACTAACTCACGATATACTGATGCATTATCAGGTAAAGCAGCGACTTCCTTAACATCTTCTAGTTTTTTTAACTGCTTTGTTATCTGTTCTAAAACCAATTCATCACCGTGAGCAACTACTGTAATTCTAGAAATATCTTCCACTTCTGTTGTTCCTACAGTTAAACTATCAATGTTATAACCTCTTCTAGAAAACAATCCACTCACTCTATTTAAAACACCGGAACTGTTTGCTACTAAGATTGAGATAACAATTCTATCCATATTAACACCTCTATTTCTTTAATCTTTGATGAATTCTATTCATTGCAGAAATAATAGCCTTAATTGTTGCATTTGTAATATTTGCATGGACTCCTACTCCATATTCTTGAATAGAGCTTCCTTTTACTCTTAATTGAACATAAGCAGCAGCTTTAGATGAAGAACCGGAAGTTAAAGCATGTTCACTATAATCCAATAAATGAGTATAAACAAAATCATTTGTATTAAATGCATTCTTAACAGCATCGATAGGACCATTACCATAACCAATGATTGTTTTAATAACACCATGATCTTCAATAGTTAATTCAACTTTACGATCATATTCATTTGTATCATCATCACTTAAATCAATTAATTTCTGTTTAACAAATTTAAATGGTTCCTCATTTTCAATATATTCTTTATTAAAAGTATCAAAGATTCTTTCTGGTGAAACTTCACCTTCATTTTCACTAATATTTTGTATAGATTTAGCAAAATCAGCCTGCAATGCTTTTGGTAAACGATAACCAAATACTGTTTCCATTACATAAGCAACTCCACCTTTACCACTTTGAGAATTAATTCTAACTATTGGTTCATATTGTCTATTCAAATCAGCTGGATCTATTGGTAAATATGGAACTTCCCAAATACCTGTGTTTCTTGTCTTAAAAGCATGCATTCCCTTATTGATTGCATCTTGATGACTTCCAGAAAAAGCAGTAAATACTAATTGCCCTGCATAAGGCTGACGTGGTGGAACTTCCATTTTTGTTACTTTTTCATATACATGTTTAATATCATTCATTTGTGATAATTCTAATTTTGGATCAATTCCATGAGTATATAAATTTAATGCTAAAGTGATAATATCAACATTACCTGTTCTTTCTCCATTACCAAATAAAGTTCCTTCTACTCTATCAGCACCAGCTAATAAACCTAATTCAGTAGTTGCTACACCACAACCTCTATCATTATGAGGATGCAATGACACAATAACTCTTTCTCTATCTTTAAAATTTCTGCACATCCATTCAATTTGGTCAGCATATACGTTAGGCGTATCCATCTCTACTGTAGAAGGTAAGTTGATAATCACTGGATTCTCTTTAGTAGCTCCCCAAGTATCTAATACAGCTTCACATACTTCTAATGCATAATCAACCTCAGTACCAGTAAAGCTCTCTGGAGAATATTCCAAAATCACCTTTCCAGAAAATTCTTTAGATAAATCTTTTGTTAATTGAACACCATCAATTGCAATCTGCTTAATTTCCTCTTTAGACTTATGAAATACAACATCTCTTTGTAATACAGATGTAGAATTATATACATGAACGATTGCTTTATCCAATCCTTCTAAGGCTTCAAAAGTCCTTCTAATTAAATGTTCTCTAGCTTGAGTCAATACTTGAATCGTAACATCATCAGGAATCAAATGTTCAGTAATTAAAATTCTTATAAAATCATATTCTATTTGAGATGCAGAAGGAAATCCAACTTCGATCTCTTTAAACCCTAAATCCACTAATAACTGAAACATTTCTACCTTTTCTTCAATCTTCATTGGAGTAATCAACGCCTGATTCCCATCACGTAAATCAACTGAACACCAAATCGGTGCTTTTTCAATAAACTTATCAGGCCATGTTCTGTCTTTTAATTTAATTGTTTCAAATCTTTTGTACTTTTTATAATTCATTTTTATTCTCCTTTCCAACCTAACAAAAAACTCTCATCCCATTATGCAAAAAAGCATAATAGAGGACGAGAGTAAAGACTTCGTGGTTCCACCTCATATTTATTATTACCTCACGATAATAACCTTATCAAGTACGCTTATTCAATAAGTTCATACTCTAGCAGGATAACGGTTGCAAGTTCCGTAGCAGCTTACTATACTTTCAGTGCTCCACTCAAGGACGAGTTCAACTACCACCCAACAGTTCTTTACACCAGCCAGAACTTCTCTATGCTTGAATAAATAATCTACTATTTCCTATCAAAGTATTTCATATAGGGTTGTTGATAATAATAATAAACCTAAACCAAAAATAAGTCAACCGGTTTACAAAAATTTTGTAAATTTCAATTTTTGTATGATAACTTTTTATCAAATCGATAACTTTATATCGAAAATATCAACTATTTCTCATCAAACTGTATATTGTCAAAAAAAATTCTTGCAATTTTTTTAACATATCCTTCATATCTTCTAAAAACAAAATTCAAATAAAAAGTTATGAAAAAACTTTACTACTTTTTAGTGGTTTAGTACAATTATTTTAAATAAAGGAGAGATTTTTATGAATATATTAGTATTGGATGATGATAAGTTTGTATCATTAGAAATTAAGAATATAATAGATAAACATTACAACGATGATGTTTACATAGATATTTATTATAATTTAGATGAAAATATCAATCTATCTAAATATGATATCTTCTTTCTAGATATAGATATTGATAATCAAATAAATCAAGGTTTTGAATTTGCATCATTAATAAAAAGCAAATACGAAAATAAACCTATAGTATTTGTTACATCTCATAATGAATATATGAAAAATAGTTTTAAATATAGACCATTTCGTTACGTAGAAAAAATAACTTACAAACAGAATTAGAAGAAACACTTCATGACTTAGACTTATTCTTTATGAATACCAATAAATATATGTGATAGACCACCTGACACATATAATGATTAAAGAAATTTAACTTTTTAATA
>CAZWZD010000019.1:0-10689 GCA_964638235.1 uncultured Erysipelotrichales bacterium | reverse complement strand
AAATTACATGAATTAAGTGAACTATTTGATGCCTTACAAAATGAAGAAGAAAAACATTTTTCTTTATCAAATCAATATACAAAAGCAACTCAAAAATATAATAATGCATATGAAAAATATCGCAATGAAGATGAAAAATTTAAAATACATCAAGCAGGCATTCTTGCTTTAGAATTAAAAGAAAACGAACCTTGTCCAGTCTGTGGCTCTATCCATCACCCTCATATTGCATCAATTAGTGAAGAAGTTTTATCCATGCATGAATTAGACAAACTTTCTTCTAAGTTACAGCAATTATTGCATGATAAAGAAGAAATCTACTCTCAGGTTCTTTTACAAAATGAAGAAAAAACAACAGCTCAAACAAAAATAAAAGTTCTTAAAGATCAGTTGGGTATTAAAGAAGAATTATCTAAAAGAGTTTTTATTGAACAGTTATCTGAAGTAACGGGATTATTAAAAGAAAGAAAGAAAAATTATCAGAAAACATTTGAACAAGTTGAATACTGTAAAAAATTAAAAAGGTCAGTAGAAGCAAATAAACATGATCTATTAAAGCTAGAAAATGCTACTTCTTTATTAGAGAAATCTTTAAGCAAAAAAAAGGAAGAACTATCTTTTATTGAAGGTCAAATCAAAGAGTATAAGCAAAATGATAATGAAAATTTAGAAAATCAATATAATAAATTAACTCAACAATACCATAATATAGATAAAAGAATAAGTGAAATTGAATCCGAGTATCAGCTTATTCATAAAGTTAAGATTAGCTTAGATCAGCAAATTGAATATTACAAACAAATTATTCAAAAAGAAACATTAGAAGAAAAAAGTAAATTAACACAATATTATGAATTTATTGAAAAAGAATTTAGTAGTGAAGAAGAGTTTTTAAAATACTATCAAAATATAAATAAGAAAGAAGAAAAAGAAAACCAATATACATCTTATATTATTCAAAAAGAAAAGCTATTAAGCAATATTCAAATGTTAAAAGAAGATTTAGACAGTGAAGAGTTTGTTGATATCAGTTTATTAAAACAAGAATTAGAATTGTTAAAACAAGAAAAAGATAGATTACAAAAAGAATATCATCAACAAAAAATAAACCTTGATCATAATACTGATACTTATCATTTAATGCAGCAAGAATATTCAAATAATCATAAAATATTATCTGAATATCAGCATTATTTACACTTAAGCGATATAACTTCTGGAAAAAATGCAATGCGTATGTCTTTTGAACGTTATGTGCTAGCATTTTATTTTGAAAATATTTTAGAATATGCAAACATAGAATTTTCATTGATGAGTCAAGGTAGGTATCAGTTTGTCAGAAAAACTGAAATCAAAGGTAACAGCAAGCAAGGATTAGAATTAAATATATTGGATTATGAAACTGGTATAGAAAGAGAAGTTCAATCTTTATCGGGTGGAGAGTCTTTTAAAGCAGCTTTATCTTTAGCTTTAGGTTTATCTTCGATGATTCAAAGCTATGCAGGTGGAATTGAGTTAAACACTTTATTTATTGATGAAGGTTTTGGAACTTTAGATGATGAGTCTTTAAGTCAGGCGATAGAAGTTCTAATGGGATTAGAGGTTCATCATAAAACCATAGGTATTATTTCTCATGTAAATGAATTAAAGGAAAAAATTGATAATCAGATAGTTATTATCAAAGGAAATCAGGGGAGCCATATTAAAGTGGACTTTCATAAATAAGGAGGCAAATTATGCATATTCAACCTAGTGAAATTGATAGAATATTAACTGACAATAGAAATAAACGTATGGCTCCAATGCTTAAGATTGAAGATCTAGTAGAAACTATACGAATATTTTTTAATATGCAGAAAAGATGGTATATCATTCATGCTTCTATCAATCATAATGGATACGAAAACCGAACTGTATTAAAGGTAGATGAAAGTGGTAAAATTGTATATTATTCTTGTTCGTGTCCGTATTGTTTTCCTACTGGAGCTTGTGCTCATGTTGGTATGATAGCTTTATTCTTTTCAAAAAACGAAATTATTGATGGCTATGAATATCATAACGATTTAAAAGAAGCAAGACAAAGACAAAGGGAAGCTTTGCAGTTAAAAAAAGAACATGAATTACTATTAAAACGTATGGATGATACACATGCATTTATCAATACTTTCAAAAGTGAACACCTAAGTGATATGTATGATCATTTAGTCAATCAAAATTATAGTATTTACACCAATGTTTATATAGATTCTATAAAAGATAGATTTTATCATAATAAATTATTAAATTTGGATTATAAAGTTGGTAACGAAAAAATGTATGTTATTAAAAGTATTGGAGAGTTTCTAGATCGTATTGATAAAAAAGAAAATTTTAAATATGGCAAGAATTTGGAGTTTATACATACTATTAAAGCTTTTGATGAAAATAGTCAGGATGTTATATCTTTTATGAAAGAAATGAATGAAATATATAAGAAAGAAAATTATATTTCACCAACAAGAACCTTAAGTATTAAAGAAGAACATTTTGATGATTTCTTTGATTGTTATAGTAAATTAGGAAGTGAATATTGTTCTTTTTCATTTGATGAAGTTGAATCTAAGATTAAACTTAAGCTAAAAGATGATAAAGAATATTATATTTTAAGTTTAAATGAGTTTTTTGAGGAAAAAAATATTATTCTTTCTAAAAAACATTTATATAAATTTCAAGAACAAAAAATGATTAGATATGTTTTAGATGAACAAGGAAAGTGCAATGTTTTATTAAAGAAGTTAAATGAAGAAGATCTTTTAATAAAAAAAGATGATTTTCAGTCATTTTTTAAATATGTGTTAAATGATGTTAAAGATTATTTTGAGATAGAAAATGAAAATATATTTTTAGCATTAGAACAGGAAGAAAGTATATCATTATATGGAGATGTTGATGAATTTGATAGTGTTGTCTTTCAATTAGAGTATTATTATAGTGATTATATGTGTTATGGTTTTAATCCAGATAATCATAATATATCTAAAAGAGTAGATATGATTGAAGCATACATTAGACATTATGCAACAGATGTATTAGATGATAAGATTTATTTTGATGATGAAGATAAACTTTATGAATTTATGAAAGATGGTTTACCATATCTTTCATCTTACTGTCAGATCTTTGTTAGTGATGCTCTTCAACATATTGGTACATCTCAATCAACTTCTATTAGCGTAGGAGTGAATATTGAAAATAATCTGTTAGAAATAGAGATAGATAGTATAGACATTAATCAAGATGAAATTTTTCAAGTACTAGCTAGTTATCGCAAAAAAAGAAAATTTCATCGTTTAAAGAATGGAAAATTGATATATTTACAATCCGATGAGTTAGAAGAGTTGGATGAGTTAACAGATGCTCTTCATTTAAGCAATGCTGATTTTAAAGATGGAAAGGCTGATATGTCAATATATCGTATATTTGAATTAGAAGCTTTTTCAAGGGATAATCATGCGATTGAATATAATAGGCAGGACAATGTTAAACAGTTTTTAGATTCTTTTAGCAATCAAAATATTAGTTTTGAAATACCAGAACAGTATGATGCAATATTAAGAGATTATCAAAAAGAAGGCTATCAGTGGTTAAAACTTATCACCCATTATGGGTTTGGTGGAATATTGGCTGATGATATGGGACTTGGAAAGACCTTGCAAATGATTGCTTATTTAGAAAGCGAAAGAAGGGAAGATAGAGTCAATATTGTTATTACTCCTACCTCTTTACTTTTAAACTGGGAAGATGAAATCCATAAGTTTTCTAACAATTTAAAATGTTTGGCTATCAATGGAAGCCCAGAGGAAAGAAGTCAGCAGATTAGAAGTATGAATGAGTATGATGTTATTATTACTTCTTATGATTATATAAGAAGAGATATTGATATGTTAGAAGAAAAAAACTTCTATACGATTGTTTTAGATGAAGCACAGTATATCAAAAATCAAAAGACAAAAAATGCAATATGTGTAAAAAAATTAAAAGGAGAACATCGTTTTGCATTAACTGGTACGCCAATAGAAAATTCATTGGCAGAATTATGGTCAATATTTGATTTTTTGATGCCTCATTATTTATACAACTATCATTATTTTATGCAACAATATGAAAAACCAATTGTTAAATTTAATGATGAAAAAAAGCAGCTAAGATTACAAAATATGACTTCACCATTTTTACTTAGAAGAAACAAATCAGTTGTATTAAAAGAATTACCGCCAAAAATAGAAAAAACATTAGTCTTTACTTTTAATGAGGAAGAAAAGAAATTATATTATGCAAATATGATTCAAATTCATAAAGAACTTGCAAGCAAATATAATGTAGAAGCAAACAAACGTTTTGAAATACTTGCAATGCTTACAAGATTAAGACAGTTATGTTTAGATTCAAGACTTGTTTATGAAGATATCGAAGAACCATCATCTAAAATTAAAGGCTGTATTGAACTTTTACATACATTAAAAGATAATCATAAAAAAGTTTTATTATTTTCTTCTTTTACATCTGTTTTAGACTTATTAGGAAAAAAATTAAAAGAAGAACATATAACTTATTATATGTTGACAGGAGCAAATTCAAAAGAAGAAAGACAGAAGTTAGTTCAACAATTTCAAAATGATGGAACAGATGTATTTCTGATTTCATTAAAAGCTGGTGGTACTGGCTTAAACTTAACTGCAGCCGAAGCTGTTATTCATTTTGATCCATGGTGGAATATGTCTGCCCAAAATCAGGCGACAGATAGAGCTTATCGTATTGGTCAAAATAAATCAGTGCAAGTTTTTCAATTGATCATGAAAGATACAATTGAAGAAAAAATTCAGAAACTGCAAGAAATGAAGAAAAATCTTGCTGATACTTTTGTAGAAGATGGAAAATCAAATATTCAAAATATGTCAATGGATGATATCTTAGCTTTATTTGATGATTAGGAGGATGTATGAAAATATATGTAGTTAGACATGGAGAAACAACTTATAATGTTGAATATCGAATATGTGGAATAAGTGATGTGCCTTTAACATTGAAAGGTGAAAAGCAAGCAGTAGAAACAGGTCTAAAATTAAAAGATATTCATTTTGATCATATATACGTTTCACCACTTAAAAGAGCAATTCATACTGCTCAATTGATTACAAAACAAGATATAATTATCGATAAAAGATTGCAAGAAATTAATTTTGGTATATTTGAAGGTATGTCTAGAAAAACAAAGGGATTTTATGATGTAAAATATCATTTAGGAGTAAGATATCCCCAAGGAGAAACATTTTTGGAAGTCATCCATAGAGTTTATAGTCTATTAGATGAAATAAAGGAAAGTGATGATCAAAATGTGCTGATAGTTTGCCATGGTGGAATTATTAGAGCTATTCATTCTTATTTTTATGATGTATCTAATGATGAATTCTTTAATTTCACAACAGAAAATTGTGCAATTTTAGAATATTCTTTTTAATTTTTATAAATGTGAAACTAGGGGGATTGAATTGAGAGTGTAGTATGTAAATTCAAAAAAGAATGTAATGGTAAAATCATTGTTTACATATTCTATGCCGATGATAAATTTCTTTTAGTTTCATATAAAATTAGAAAGCTTATAATTAAAGAAAATTATTATTTAATAACAAATTGAAGTGTTATAATAGCTACGAGGTGATAATGAATGGAAATAAGTTTTAAAAGAGAAAATTTTTTAAAAGTTTCTTTTATAACCAAAAGAATGGAAAAAATAGAAAAAATCTATAATAATGGAAAAGTAGATACTGCTTATTTAGAAGTTATTTCATTAATTAAGATAATATGTTCATTAATACTTAGGCTATATTTTCATGATAACATTAATGATACTGCTATTATAACTATGGCTAATAAATTGAATAGATATAATGAAGTAGATATATATAATTATTTATTGGGTTTGATATCAAAGGAAGAAAGAATAGTGAAAATAGATGATTATGAATTAAATTATATTCTTATTTCTTTAGATGAAATTATCAAAATAACATTAGAAAAATATCCTGAAATTTTCAATTGCTCGGTATTTAAAACTTTTGCTTGACATTTTAGATGATTTTTATATAATAGTGCATATAAAATAAATACTCGTTGATGGAGAGAGTAGTAATAAAGATGATTCTAGCGAGCTGATACAGAGTGGAAGGTCAGTAATTTATCTTATTATGAACCGCACTCTGGAGAGCAGTATTTGAAATAAGTAGGATACTGAGTTGTCGACTTTACAGACATAGAGTGGATATTTTTATCAACAAGAGTGGTACCGCGGAACTTTCGTCTCTTAACAATGTTAAGAGACTTTTTTGTTTTCACGGAAAAAGGAAAGAGAGGGTTATTTATGAAAAAATTATTAAAAGGATTATTAGTATGTGCATTAGCATTAACTGTTACTGCTTGTGGTGGAGATTCATCAAGTGATGATACTATAACTTATACTGCAGGAGTTTCTCCAGATTATGCTCCATATGAATCATTAGATACTGATGGGAATATTATTGGATTTGATGTTGATATGGCAGCAAAATTAGCAGAATATATGAGTGAAGAAGAAGGAAAAACTGTAAAAATTGAATTTAAGCAAATGGATTTTGATAACATTGTTACTCAAATTCAAGGTAATCAAATTGATTTAGGTATTTCAGGATTTACTTATAAAGAAGATAGAAAAGTAGAATGGTCAGATCCATATTTAGGAACTGCACAAGTTGCTGTATTACCTAAGGATTCTGAAATTAAAAGTTTGAGTGAATTAGAAGGAAAAGCATTAGCAGCACAATCTGGAGCAACTGGTGAAGAAGCAGCTAATGATGTAAAAAATGCAACAGTAAAAACATTTAAAAATGCTCAAGAAATCTTTAATGGTTTAGCAGCTAAACAATATGATGCAGCAATCGTTGATAGTGGGGTTGCTAAAGAATATGTAAGCAGTGGAAATTTCATTATGTTAGAAGAATCATTATTAGATGAAAAGAATTATATTATTGCTAAAGAAGGTAATACTGAATTAATCGAAAAGGTTAATAAGGCTATTGCTAAATTCTTAGCTAGTGATGACTATAAAACTTTATGTGAACAATATGAATTAGTAGCATTAGAACAATAATTAATGAAAGAAAGAAGGGATAGAGATGTTTCCTGCGTTTGAGCAAGTCTTTACTCCTGAGAATTTTATCTATTTAGGGAAAGGGGCACTTATTTCGTTGGGATTAGCAGCTCTATCCCTTTTAATTGGTATTGTTTTTGGGATTTTAGGTGCAACTTGCAAAATGTCCAGATTTGTTGTTTTAAGAGCGATCGGTAATATTTATGTAGAAATTATACGTGGTACACCAATGTTATTACAGATATTAATCATTTTCTCTGTTATACCATCAGTTTATACAGCTATAACTGGTAATATATTAAGAATTAATGAGTTTTTAATTGGTGCTATAGCAATGAGTATTAATAGTGGTGCTTATTCTACTGAGTTAATAAGAAGTGGAATTAACGGGGTTGATAAAGGACAATGGGAAGCCTGTGAAACACTTGGATTTTCAAGATGGCAGACTATGAAATTGGTTGTATTACCTCAAGCCTTTAAAAGAATTATACCACCTATGATTAGTGAATTTATTACATTAATTAAAGATTCATCTTTAATTAGCTGTGTAGGTGCAGTTGAATTATTAAAAAGTGCACAAGTTTTAGGAAGCAAATATTTTGATGCAATGTCACCATATATGTTATCTTGTGTATTTTATTTGATTATGACAATTAGTATTTCTTATCTTGGAAGATACATAGAAAAGAGGTTAGCTGAAAGTGATTAAAGTAGAACATATTACCAAAAAATTTAATAATTTAGTTGCTGTGGATGATGTATCTTTAGAAATAAAAAAAGGTGAGATTGTCAGTTTGATTGGACCTTCTGGTTCTGGAAAAAGTACAGTATTAAGATGTATTAATGGATTAGAAACACCAGAAGAAGGGAAAATCTATATTGAAGGTCAGCTATATGATGTTAATGATCAAAAAACTTATAATGAGCTAAGAGCGAAAATGGGTTTTGTTTTTCAGCATTTTAACCTTTTTCCAAATATGACAGTATTAAAAAACTTAACAGTCGCTCAAACAGAAGTTAAAAAAAGAAGCCAGCAAGAAGCAGAAGAAATTGCTTTGCAGTATTTAGAAAGAGTTGGTTTGCTTGACAAGAAAGATGAATATCCAAATAAATTATCTGGTGGACAAAAACAAAGAGTTGCGATTGCTAGAAGTTTATGCATGAATCCTGAAATTATGTTGTTTGATGAGCCAACAAGTGCCTTGGATCCTGAGGTTGTTGTTGAAGTTTTAGATGTTATGCAACGACTTGCAAAAGAGGGTATGACAATGATTGTTGTGACTCATGAGATGGGATTTGCAAGAACAGTTGGCGATAGAGTTATTTTTCTTGAAAGTGGAAAAATCATTGAGGAAAATACTGCTGAAGAATTCTTTTCTCATCCGAAAACTCAAAGAGCACAAGATTTCTTAAGAAAGGTTATGCATTAATATGAATTTACCAGAGTTTCTTGTTGAAACATGGATGACAAATCATGAAAATGATTGTCAGTATAACTTAACTGATACTTGTGTTGAATGTCTTTCTTTAAAACAGCTTGAAGATTTATGTCATATTTCTATAGCTGATGAATTGATGAATATAACTGTCGATTATGGACCAATTGTTGGTTCAGATAGATTAAAGAAAGGAATATTAGGATTATATAAAACTGGTGATTTTGATAATATAACAATAACAACTGGGACTATCAATGCAAACGAAATGGTATTAATGACATTGCTTAATCCAGGCGATCATGTTATTGCAATGATACCTTCATACCAGCAAATGTATAGCTTTCCTGAGTCTTTGGGCTGCCATGTTGATTTTGTTTCTCTTAAAGAAGAAAATAACTGGCTGCCAAAGATAGAAGATTTTAAGAATGTTATTAGTCATAAAACAAAAATGATTTGTTTAAATAGTCCTAATAATCCAACAGGAACATTCATTGAAGAAGATTTGATGAAACAAATCATTTCACTAGCAAAACAATATAATTGTTATATATTATGTGATGAAGTTTATAGAGGAACGATCAGTAATCAATTACCTTATTCTGTAAGTGATATATATGATCAAGCAATTGTCACGTCTAGCTTGTCAAAAGTATATTCTTTTGCTGGTTTAAGATTGGGTTGGATCAAAGCAAGTAAAGAAATTATTGATTTAATCAATTATCGTAGAGATTATCATATTATTAGCAGTGGACCAATCGATGATTATTTAGCTTCAATCATATTAGAAAATAAAGATATTATCTTGAAAAGAAGTGAAAAGATTTGTCAGCTAAATAAACAGTTTCTAGCTGAATGGTTACAAAATGAAAAGCATATTTCATGTGTTATTCCTGAATATGGAACTGTAGGTTTTCTAAAATATGATTTAGATATATCATCAAAAGAATTTTGTGAAAAACTTCAAAAAGAAGCTGGCATTTTCTTTGTGCCAGGTGATTGTTTTGATGCAGGACATCATTTACGTTTTGGCTTTGGTAATGATCCAAAGATGATAAGAGAAGGATTAAATGCTTTTTCAAAATGGTTAAAACAATTTGATAAAAAATAATGAGCAGAAGTTGAAAATAAACTTCTGCTTTATTTATATACATATTTATATATATGTATAACTGATAATAACAATGTTACAAATAACCCTATTAACATAACAATACAAACAGTTAAAACTTGAAAATAAGGTGTTAAGATCAATAAAAGAATAAATTCAATACAGCATTCTAAAGTACTCATTAAAAACATTTCTTTATTTTTATTAAGTGCTTGTAATGTAGCACTCAATGGTGTTTGAAGATAAAATAAAGTAAAAGGTATAGACATATATTTTAAATATACATATCCATTAGTTGTGTTATACATAAATTTTAAACATATATCACCATAGAAATAAAATAATATCGTAAAAGGAATACTTACAAACAGACAAGCAATAACTCCTGATAAAACATGACGCTGTAGAGCCTTTTTTTGATTGTAGGCAATATCTCTATTCAAAATTGGAACAAGTAATCTTAAAATAACATTATTAAAGAATGTAGGAGTTACTAACATATTAATCA
Organism: uncultured Erysipelotrichales bacterium; assembly: GCA_964638235.1. Taxonomy (GTDB): domain Bacteria; phylum Bacillota_I; class Bacilli_A; order Erysipelotrichales; family Coprobacillaceae; genus MGBC113645. Next base: position 472 of record CAZWZD010000019.1, on the reverse strand, counting down.
CATATCCACTAATAATTGCATAATCTAAATGTACATTTGTTTCACTTATTCCCATTTTAGAAAGAATATATACAAGTACTATTGGTTCAATAAAGTTATATAAAGAATGTAATAATCTAGAACCAGTTAAAGGTAAAGCGATATTCATAAGATCCTTATATATTAAATTTTCTTTTAATGTACTCATTTGAAATGATATATTTGATAGATGTCTTTTTCTTAATAAATATAAAATTGAAGTAGTTTCACCAACACTCATTGCTATCATCGCAATTGATACTAAGTAATTAATAGATAAATCCTTAAAATAAGAAATCATAATATAAGTAAATACAATTCTTGCTAATTCTTCTAAAAAATTAGCAATTGATAAATGCCAAACATCTTCTTTACCCAAATAATAATTTTTAACAATACCACTTATCCCTACTAGAGGAATAAAAGGAGTTAAAGATAATAATGGATATAATGC
>CAZWZD010000018.1:0-10904 GCA_964638235.1 uncultured Erysipelotrichales bacterium | reverse complement strand
TACTAGATAATATTTTATTAGCACCTATGAAAGTACAGAAAAGAGATAAAGAATCAGTAAAAAAGGAAGCTATAGAATTATTATCTAAAGTTGGTCTTTCTAATAAAGTTGATAGTTATCCTAGAGAGTTATCTGGTGGACAAAAACAAAGAGTAGCGATAGTACGATCTTTAATCATGCATCCAGAAGTACTGCTGTTTGATGAAGTTACTGCTGCTTTAGATCCAGAAATGGTAAGAGAAGTATTAGATGTTATGTTAGAACTAGCTGCTCAAGGAAGAACAATGCTTATTGTGACACATGAGATGCAGTTTGCTAAAGCAGTTGCAGATCGTATTATATTTTTGGAAGGTGGATATATAGTTGAAGATAGTTCACCTAAGGTTTTCTTTGAAAATCCTAAAACTGATAGAGCAAAACAGTTTTTAAATATCTTCAAGTTTAACGAGGTCAAATCTCATAAAAATGAGTTTGATATATAAGAAAAGGGGAAAAAGAAATATGAAAAAGTTATTTATTGCATTATTGTCATTTGCGTTTGTTATTGGTTTAACTGCTTGTTCTTCATCAACTGATGAGGAATCATCTAGTGAGGTATATCGTACTTTAGATGAGATTAAAGAGTCTGGAACAATCAATATAGGAGTATTCTCAGATAAAAATCCATTTGGTTATGTTGATGAAAATGGAGAATATCAAGGATATGATGTATATTTTGCTAATCGTTTAGCAGAAGATTTAGGAGTTGAAGTTAATTTCATATCTACAGAAGCTGCAAATCGTATTGAGTATTTACAAACAGGAAAAGTAGATATTATATTAGCTAACTTTACAGTAACTGATGAAAGAAAAGAAGAAGTAGACTTTGCATTACCTTATATGAACGTTGCATTAGGTGTAGTATCTCCAGATAGTAATGTTATTACAAGTTTAGATCAAATAGGATCAGATGATGAAGTTATCGTTATCTCTGGAACAACTGCTGAAACATATTTAACAGAAAACAATCCAGAAATAAATTTAAAGAAATATGATACTTATGCAACTGCTAAAACAGCATTTGAAAATGGTGAAGGTGTAGCTTGGGCTAATGATAACACTGAAGTTATAGCATATGCATTACAAACAACTGGATATACAGTAGGTATTGAAGAATTAGGAAGCAAAGATACAATTGCTCCTGCTGTATCAAAAGGAAATTCTACACTATTAGATTGGATTAATGAAGAAATAGAAGCATTAGGTAAAGAAAACTTCTTCCATAAAGATTATGAAGCAACTTTGGTTGACACTTATGGTATAGATTATGAAGAAACTTTAGTTGTAGAAGGTGGAGTTGTAAGCGAAGAATAATTATAAGCAAAATGACAATATTAAAAAGTTTATTGATGTAAAGAGCACAAAGCAATAGTAGGGGTAGCTAAAGCTGCATTATTTAAAGTATTGGTAAATGAACAGTACGAGTATTTTGATTAGGAGTATTTGTTTTGGGTTCTAAATAAAGAGCTGTCGAATTTATTTCGTTACAGCTTTTTTTTTTTTGAAAAATCACTTATTTTAATATTTTTTATAATATGAGATGTGATATAATGAAAGAGTATAGGAGGAAAATTTATGGGATATAAGGTTAATATTGTTCAAATGAATTATATTATAAAAGAATTATCAAAAGAATATGATATCTATGCACCTAAACGTTTTATAAAGCAAGGTAGATATTCTGATACAGATATTATTCGATATGATATAATTGAAAGAGCAGAAGATGTTGTTTTTGATGAAAAAAGTGATTTTCCAGCTAAAGAAGTCTTAAGCCCAATAACTCAATCTTTATTTTATTTTACTGAAGATGAATATCGAGAAAGCAAGATTAGTGGAAAGAAAATTCTTATTTTTATGCGACCATGCGATGTAAATGCGATGGAACATCAAAATAAGATTTATCTACAAAATGGAGGTTTTGCTGATCTTTATTATCAAAGATTGCAGGAGAAAGTTAAAATTGTTTTAATGGAGTGTCAAACTGGCTGGGATACTTGTTTTTGTGTAAGTATGAAAACAAATAAGACAGATGAATATTCACTAGCTATAAGGAATGAGGGAGATAGTTGGCTAGTTGATGTTAAAGATGATGAATTTGCTCATTTCTTTAATGGTGATGAGAAAGAATTTAATTTACAGTTTGTTGAAGAAAATGAATTAAATTTAGTTATTCCTGAAATAAAGAATAAAAAAATATTAAATAAATTAAAAGCACATCCAATGTGGAATGAATTTAATAGTCGCTGTATTTCTTGTGGTGCTTGTACAATTGCTTGTGCAACTTGTACGTGTTTTACAACTACAGATATTATTTATAATGAAAATGAGAATGTAGGAGAAAGAAGAAGAACATCTGCATCATGTCAAATTGAAGGTTTTACTGATATGGCTGGTGGTCATACTTTTAGACCAACTGCTGGTGATCGTATGAGATATAAAGTTCTTCATAAGTTCCATGATTATAAGGCACGTTTTAAGGACTATCATATGTGTGTAGGATGTGGACGCTGTATAGATCGTTGTCCAGAGTTTATTTCTATTGTTTCAACTGTTGAAAAGATGAATAAAGCTATTGATGAAATTGAAAAGGAGGAATGTGTTCATGAATAATCCAGTAAGACCAATTCCTTGTAAAATATTAGATATTAAACAGGAAAGTGAATTGGAATATACTTTTAGAGTTGCTTATGATCGCACAGTAAATCATGGACAGTTTTTACAGCTATCTATTCCTAAAATTGGCGAAGCTCCTATTTCAGTTTCAGGATATGGAGATGGATATTTAGATTTTACAATTAGATCTGTTGGTAAAGTTACTGAACAAATCTTTAATAAAAGAATTGGTGATACATTATTTTTAAGAGGTCCTTATGGCAATGGCTGGCCATTTGATGAAAAATTCAAAGGGAAAAATTTAGTAGTTGTAACTGGTGGAACTGGTTTGGCTCCAGTGAGAAGTATGTTAAATGCTTGTTATAATGAAGATGCTGCTAAATCTGTAACTTTAATTTCTGGCTTTAAAAATGAAGCTGGGATTGTGTTTAAAGAAGAATTAGAAAAATGGAAAAATAAGTTTAATACTTTTTATACATTGGATAATGATAAAATCGATGGATGGAATACAGGATTTGTTACTGAATATATTCCAAAGATTGATTTTAGTGTATTTAATGGAGATTATGAAATGATAATTGTTGGACCACCACCAATGATGAAATTTTCTGCTTTAGCTGCTATGAAAGCAGGAGTACCAGTTGAAAAAATATGGGTTTCATTTGAAAGAAAGATGTCTTGTGCGATTGGTAAATGTGGACATTGTCGTATTGATGAAGTATATGTATGTTTAGATGGTCCAGTATTTAATTATACTGTAGCAAAAGACTTGATAGATTAAGGAGGGCAAGAAAATGAATTGGGATATTGATGTAAAAAAAACACGTTTAAATTGTTTTAGACAATCAAAAGTACCTGGTGAATTTATGATTCAGTTACGTGTACCAGGAAATCTAATTGATGCAAAATATCTTGAAGTTATTCAACATATTGCTCAAACTTGGGGAGATGGATTATTTCATATTGGAACACGTCAAACTTTAAATGCTACAGGAATCAAATATAAAGATATTCCTGCAGTTAATGAATATATTGAAAATTATATTAAAGAAATAGAAGCTTTATCTAATGTTAATATGAATAGAATTGGTTTAGATGAACATGAATGGGACCCTAAATCAGGATATCCAAGTATTGGTGCAAGAAATATTATGGCTTGTATTGGTAATAGACATTGTATTAAAGCAAATTGTGATACAACTTGTTTAGCAAGAAAAATAGAACCATTAATTTTCCCTTCTCATTATCATATAAAAGTAGCAGTAGCAGGTTGTCCAAATGATTGTGCAAAAGCAAATTTTAATGATTTTGGTATTATGGGTGTTTCTAAAATGACATATCATCCTGAAAGATGTATTGGCTGTGGTGCATGTGCTAGAGCGTGTGAACATCATGCAACAAGAGTTTTATCATTAAATGCTAATGGTAAAATTGATAAAGATACGTGCTGTTGTGTTGGTTGTGGTGAATGTGTTATTGCTTGTCCAACTGGGGCATGGACTCGCAGCAGTGAGAAATTTTATCGTGTTACATTAGGTGGACGTACTGGTAAAAAAGATCCAAGAGCTGGAAAATTGTTTTTAAATTGGATTAAAGAAGAACCATTATTACAAATGTTTGGTAATTGGACAAAATTCTCTGCATGGGTAATGGATAATAAACCACAATATTTGCATGGTGGACATTTAATTGATATGGCAGGTTATCATAAGTTTAAAGAGATTATTTTGGATGGTGTGGAATTGAATCCAGAATGTTTAGTTGCTGAAAATATTTATTGGGCTGAAAGTGAACAACGTGGAAATTTACACTTACTTCCTTTAGAAAAACATTCTAAAGCAGGACCAAGATAGTGAAAAATATTAAGCTACGTGCTATAATAAGCACGCAGCTTTTACTTAATTGGAGGAAAATATGAGTTTTATAATGGCAGGAATTGATCATACAAAATTAAATGTAGATGAAAGAAAAGATTATTATTTTAGAGAAAGTGATAAGTTTCTTTTTTCGATGCAGCTTAATGATGAAATGATTAATCAGATTTTTATTCTTTCAACCTGTAATAGAAGTGAAGTTTATGTAATTGGTAATGATTTTTTTGATGAAAACAAATTAAAAGAATTATTCCTTTCTTATTTTCAACAAAAAAATGATTATGTTTATACTTATAATGGAATTTTGGCTTTTAATCATCTATTAGAAGTTGCATGTGGATTGCAATCCATGGTTATAGGTGAGGATCAAATATTGCATCAAATTAAAGAATCATTTGCATGGACATTAGAACAAAACCTTTCTGGCAAACAAATGAATTATATATTACAAACAACAATATCATTTGCTAAAGAAATGAGAAAAAAATATTCAATCAATGATCATGCTTTATCTGTAAGTTATATTGGATATCAAAAGATTAAACCTTATTTAAAAGAAAATTCTCAAATCATGATATGTGGTATTGGTGAAATGTCACAAATCATGTTAGAATATTTGAAAAATTATTCTATATTACTTGTAAATCGTACATATGAAAATGTTTTACCTTATTTAAATGAGCGAGTTACGTTTATTCCGTTTGAAAAACGTTATGAATATATTAATGATGTAGATATCGTTATAAGTGCAACATCAAGTCCACATATAGTTTTTGATGAAACAAAGATGGCTTTTTATCATCCTATTATTTTTTTAGACTTAGCTGTTCCTAGAGATATAGATATCCAATTAAAAAATAACCAGCAGGCACAGTTAATTGATATGGATGATTTAAAAATAATATCAAATAAACATTTAAAACAAAGAAAAGATATATCTAAAAAAATTAAAGAGCATTGTTATAATCAAGCTTGTCAAATCCAGCAGGAATTACAAATATTAAAAAGTGATGATATAATCGAAAATATGCAAAAATATTATTTAAATGTTGCTGATGAAACATATCTGCTTTTAAAAAAGAAAATCAATTTATCACCAAAAGAAGATAGAGTTCTACAAAAAATATTAAATGCATCATTTTTGAGGTTAATGAAAAATCCTATTCGTTTATTAAAAAATAAAGACCAGCGAATACAAGAAAAATATATAAAACTCATAGAAGAAATATTAAATATGGAGGATCACCAATGAAAATAGTGATTGGAAGTCGAGGATCAAAATTAGCATTAAAACAAAGTGAAGAAGTTAAATTAGCTTTAGAAAAACTTAATTTGGCATTAGAGATTAAAATCAAAGTTATACAAACTAAAGGAGATAAAATTTTAGATAAACCTTTAAATCAAATAGGAGATAAAGGATTATTTATTCATGAAATAGAAGAACAGTTATTAGATGGAAGAATTGATATAGCAGTTCATTCTATGAAAGATATGCCTAGTGTTTTACCAAAAGGATTAATATTTGCAGGTACTCTACCTTCTGCTGATCCTAGAGATTGTCTTGTTTTTAATGGTGATTATCATTCTTTAGAGGAACTTCCACCATTTAGTGTTGTTGCAACGGGAAGTCCACGCAGAAAGTATCAGCTTTTAAAATATCGACCAGATTTAAAAATTGTTGGTATTAGAGGAAATGTAGAAACACGTTTAAGAAAGATGAAGGAAGAAAAAATAGATGCCCTTGTTTTAGCAAGTGCAGGATTAAAACGTTTAGGTTTAGAAAATCTTATTGGACAATATCTAGAGGATGATATAATGATACCTGCCTGTTCACAAGGAATATTAGCTTTGGAAGTTAAAGAGAATTCTAAACTTTTACCTCTTTTAAAACAGATAGAAGATTATCAATCCACTAAACGTATGCAACTAGAAAGACTTTATTTAGAAACGATTGGTGGAAGCTGTCATCTTCCAATTGGGGTACATGTTACTTTTGTGGATCAAGGTATCCAATGCAGTTTTATTTATGGTGATGAAGAAGGAATAAATCTTTGTATACATCATGAGTTGATACAGAAAGATTTTGAATCAAGAATTCAGTTAATCGCATTACAAATGAAAGAACAGGTGGAAAATCATGGGTAAAGTTTATTTAGTAGGAGCCGGATGTGGTTCTTTAGATTTATATACTGTTAAAGCTATGAGATGTATTCAAAAAGCTGATTGTTTGATATACGATCATTTGATTGATGAAGAAATATTGGAATACTGTCCTATACATTGTGAACTGATATATGTTGGAAAAAAAGCTCATCATCATACTATGAAACAAGAAGAAATTAATGAGCTGCTAGTAAAAAAATCAAGACAATACAATTATGTCGTTCGTTTAAAAGGTGGAGATGTGTATGTTTTTGGCAGAGGTGGAGAAGAAGCAAAATTATTATATGAAAATCATATTGATTTTGAAGTTGTGCCAGGTGTTTCTTCAGCTATAGCTGGCTTAGATTATGCAGGTATACCTATTACACACAGAGGAATTTCGGGTGGATTTCAAGTATATACAGCTCAATTAAGATATCAAGAAAATCGAGATTTTGACTATACTAAAATGTTAGATGATTATTGTACTTATGTGTTTTTAATGGGAATTGCTAAAATAGATATGATTATTAATGGTTTAATAGCTGCTGGAAAAAGAAAAGAAACACCAGTTGCTGTAATTTCTCACGCATCTATGGCAGATCAGCAATGTTTAGTAGGTACTTTGGAAGATATTTGTAACAAATTTCATAGCTGCCCTTTGCCAACACCAGGAATTATTGTTGTAGGTAATGTTATTGAAATGCGAAAGTATTTGAATTTTTATGAAAGATTACCTTTGTTTTCAAAAAAGATATTGATAACAACTATTGGAAATGATCATTATTTAAAAAATCAATTAATTGATTTAGGTGCTTATGTAAATGAAGTAAAAACAGGAGAAGTTGTTTATCAAGATGTTAATTTGCCTGATATGAAAGGTTATATTATTTTTACAAGTCAACATGGAGTAATAGGATTCATGAAAAATTATTTAAATCAGTATAAAGATTTAAGGAATTTATCAAGGGTAAAGATTATTTGTATTGGTGCAAGAACAAATAAAAAATTAAATGAATATGGATTAAATGCAGATTTTATCGCAAGTGTTCCAGATAGCAATTATATAAATCGAGAATTTAAAGAATTGGTGAAAGATTCACCAACTTATCTAATAACAGGTGGACAAAAATCAAATGTAACTATTCAAAATCATGATATTTGTGTTTACCATAATCAAGAAGTTAATATTCAATCAAATATAGAACATTATGATTATGCTCTTTTTACTTGTGCATCATCAGTTAAAAGATTTTTTAAAGCAAATACATCGATTTGTGATTGTTTTATATCCATTGGAGCTCATACAACCCAAGCTATTTTAGAATGTTATGGTGACGTTCGTATTATTGAAGTTAAGCAATCTACAAAAAAAGCAATGATTGAAACAGTGTTAAATGATATTAAAGAAAGGTGATAAAATTGAATTCAAAAGAAATGTTTGAAGAAGCTTGTCAATATATTCCAGGTGGAGTTAATTCTCCTGTACGTGCTTTTCGTCATGTGAATATGACACCTGTTTTTATTGATCATGGAAAGGGCAGTCATATTTTTGATTGTGAAGGTAAAGAGTATATAGATTATATTGGATCATGGGGACCATTGATTTTAGGACATTGTCATCCAGATATTGTAAATGATATAGAAAAGGAATTTTTAAAAGGAACTAGCTATGGATTACCAACTGGTAAAGAAACAAAGCTTGCTAAAATAATATGCGAAGCATATCCAGGTATCGATATGATTAGAATGGTTAATTCTGGAACAGAAGCAACTATGAGTGCCATTAGAGTTGCTAGAGGATATACTAAGAGAAATAAAGTTATTAAATTTGAAGGGAATTATCATGGACATAGCGATTGTCTTTTAGTACAGGCAGGATCAGGAGCTTTAACTTTTCAAACTCCTACAAGTTCTGGTGTTCCTCAATCAATGATTGAGGATACTTTAGTATGCCGATATAATGATTTAAATTCAGTTAATGAGATGATAAAAAAATATCCTCAACAAATAGCATGTATTATTTTAGAACCAGTTGCATGTAATATGGGATTAGTTCCTGCAAAAAAAGAATTTCTAGCAGGATTAAGAAAAATATGCAATGAAGAAAACATCGTTTTGATTTTTGATGAAGTCATTTCTGGATTCCGTCTAGGATTTAAAGGAGCAGCTGGTTATTATGGCATTGCTCCTGATATGGCTTGTTTTGGAAAAATTATAGGTGGAGGATTACCAGTTGGAGCTTATGGTGGAAGCAAGAAAATAATGAATTGTGTTTCTCCCCAAGGAAGTGTTTATCAAGCAGGTACTTTATCAGGGAATCCATTAGCTATGGAAATGGGAATACGTCAATTAACATATTTAAAAGAACATAAAAATGTTTATTCATATATTGATGATTATGCAAAGCAATTACATATGGGAATAGATAAAATTATTCATGATAACAATTATCCTTGTCAAATACAAAGCTGTGGCAGCTTATTAACACTGTTCTTTAAAAAAGGGAAAATAGAAAGTTATGATGATGTTTTAGATTGCGATTTAGAAGCTTTTCAAAGATACTATCAAGCTGCTATTAAAAGAGGATTAATGTTAGCACCAAGTCAATATGAAGGTATTTTTATAAGTTATGCTCATAAAAAAGAGGATTTAAATAAAACTCTTAGAATTATAGAAGAATCATTAAAAGAATGCTTTAATAAATAATTATAGAATAAAAAGTTAATGAACATTGCTTCATTAGCTTTTTTAAATGAAAGTTATATATACAATCTTGAAATAGTAGATTGGTTTGTTATAATCGAATGTGGTGATGAATATGAAAGATTGTGCAATAGTGTGTGGTTATCCAGCCAATGAAGATGGAACAATATCTAATATATTAAAGAGCAGAATTGATAAAGCAATAGAACTTTATCAAAATCATAAAATAAAATATATAATAGTAAGTGGTGGCAGTATCCATAATCAATATAATGAAGCATTAACAATGAAGGAATATGCTTTAAAGAAAAGTATAAATGAAAGTAGTATAATAGTAGAAGATAAAGCAAAAAGTACATATCATAATATGATGTATTCAAAAGAAAAAATGAAAGAATATCATTTAAAAAATTGTTATGTTATTACAAATAGTTGGCATATTGTAAAGGCTGAATATTATGCAAAAAAATTTGAATTAGATTATGAAATGCTAAAATGTTCTAAGCCAAAAGGAATGTCTTATTTACAAGTCATTATATTAACAGTATATATGCCTATAAATATGTTTATTAATAGATTAAAAGGATATAAGTAGAGGATGATATAATGGGAATAATGATGCAGTATTTTGAATATGATTTAAGATATCATGATTATTTATGGAGAAAAGTAACCAATGAAGCAAAACATTTATCTGATATTGGAATTACTGCTTTATGGCTTCCTCCAGCTTTTAAAGGGGCGAGAGGTATTCATGATAGTGGGTACGGAGCTTATGATTTATATGATTTAGGAGAGTTTTACCAGAAATGGACAATTTCTACAAAATATGGTACGAAAGATGAATATTTAAAAGCAATTGAAATATTGCATAACTATCATATAGATGTATATCCTGATATTGTTTTTAATCATAAAATGGGAGCAGATAATGTTAATGTTGCTGAAGGATATCCTGTTAGATATGATAATAGATTAGAGAAGATTGGTCCAAAAAAGAAATTACTAGTTCCTACTCAATTTAATTATAAAAATAGAAATAATGTTTATTCTTCTTTTAAGTGGACAGTGGATCATTTTAATGGAGTAGATTATGATTTTAAAGGTCAAAAGTCTAATATTTATTTATTAAATGGTAAAAAATGGTCTTTGCATGTTGATAATGAAAATGGTAATTATGATTATTTAATGGGATCTAATATTGATGTTAATCATAAGGATGTTAAAGAAGAATTGATAAGATTTGGTAATTGGTATAAAGATATTACTAAATTAGATGGTTTTAGATTAGATGCTATAAAACATATAGATTATATGTTTTATAAAGACTGGTTAAAACAGATGCGTAAAGATAGAAATTATTTTGCAGTAGGAGAATACTGGCATGGTGATGTTAATGTATTAATTCAATATTTAGAGCATGTAGATTACAGTATGAGTTTATTTGATGTACCTTTACATTATCATTTTTATGAATGTAGTTATCATAGAGAAACCTATGATTTAAGAAATTTATTTAAAAATACA
>CAZWZD010000017.1:343-10926 GCA_964638235.1 uncultured Erysipelotrichales bacterium | reverse complement strand
AAATGATTTAACATTAGGAAATCCGTTTTGATAAGCAATGTCAATAACCGGTAGATCAGTATTTATTAAATCTTTAACTGCATTTCTTAATCTTACAGAAATAACATATTTTTTTAAACTCATATTAACATTCTCTTTAAAAATCTTTTCTAAATGTCCTTTAGAATAATCAAATTTCTCTGACAATTCTAATATTGATATATCTTCTTGATAATGATTGTCAATATAATTAACTATTCTTGTAATCCTCTGTTTATTTTTTTGACTTTTAACATCTGTTTTTCTTCTTTTTTGTATTGATAAATTATCTAACATGGTAAATAACAAGGATATAACATCTGCCTTTACCTTAATATCTTTATATTGACTATTAGAATAAAACCATCTCTTTATATCTAATACAATTCTTATAATTTCATCTTTAACTTCTCTAGAAGGTTGATCAAAATAAATATCTTCAATATCAGGATAAAACTGTTTTAAAAACTTATTATTCAATTGTATAGCAATACCTTCACACTTCATTCCCACTGGTATTTCATCTGTTGCATGTATATTTTGAGAATTAACAATATAAACATCTTGATCATTCATCCATATATATTCCCCACTATCAAAAATATAGCTTCCTCCATGTAATCGAATAATTAATTCTATACTATTATGCCAATGTTTTTCTACACTCTTAAACCCTTCCCCATCAATATATACATCTATAAAAGTTATAGGTAAATTCATATTATTTGTTATTTTTTCATATTTAATCATAAATTTCCTCTTTATTCCATTAATAAATCTCATCAGAAAATAATCTTCTCTGTTAATAATGTTATAGAATAATAATGTTATAGAATATTTCTTATAAAATTATAACATAAACATTATGAAATTTCTATAGAGTTAATTCTTAGTTCAGATAATCTTAATATTGATGATTCAATGAAATCATAGTTTATAATTACCAACTATTTCACTAGGAAATATGTTGACTATTTTGCTAGGAAATATTAATATATATTCATAACTTAAAAAAAGGAGAGAAAAATGAAAAATAAATTTTTAATTATCACAACTGCCGTAGTACTAATTATAGCAATCATAGTTATAATAGTTATCCCTTCTAACAAAACATCAAAAACAACTAATAATGCCAGCCGTGTCATAGATGCTTATGTTAATGAAGATGGTAATGTAGAAATAAATTTTGATGATTTAGATACTTCAAATGCTACATTTATTAATTATAAATTAAATGATACTACTATTGAATTAGCAGCGATTATTAATGTTCAAGGAAATGTTGATGTAGCGTTTAATACTTGTCAAGTATGTAATGGTTCTCCAAGAGCTTATTTTATACAACAAAATGATCAGTTAATTTGTCAGAACTGTGGTAATGCATTTTCTTTGTCTTCTATAGGAAGTATGACGTATGGATGTAATCCAATGACTATTGATACTAGTGATTTAACTAAAGAAGATGCAAAAGTTATTATCAGTCAAAAATTTTTAAATCAAAATGAAGATTTATTTATCAATGTTGCACAGCATTAAGAAAGGATATTGCCATGAAAGAAAATATCACTTTAAAAGTGGATGGAATGTTTTGTTCTCATTGTGAATCAAGGATAGAGAAAAAGTTATTGGATCTAGAAGGAATTTCTTATGTAAAGGCTAGTTTTGTTAAAGAAGAAGTTAGTATAATCTTTGATAATAATATAGTTTCACAAAAAGAAATTGAAAAAAATATATTAGAACTAGATTATCGAATTGTTAATGATAAAAAAGAAATTAATATACAAATTATTTGTATATTAATTATTGTATTAGCATTCTATATGATATTCAAACATCTTGGTTTATTAAATATATTTAATCTTTTTCCAACTGTGGAAACAACTATGAGTTATGGAATGTTATTTTTAGTAGGTTTATTGACTTCTGTACATTGTATAGCAATGTGTGGAGGTATTAATTTATCACAAAGTATAACTTCTTATAATACAATTCATTCAAATATTTATTATAATTTAGGAAGAGTTATTTCTTATACGATCATTGGAGGTATTGTTGGTGCGTTGGGTTCTACAATAACTTTAAATGGTCGATTTAAGGGAATTGTCGCTATTATAGCTGGTATTTTAATGATTATTATGGCTATTAATATGTTAGGTATTTTCCCGGTTTTAAGGATATTTAATGTAAAGATTCCTAAAAAAATATCTGTTTTCCTTAATAAAAGTAAGAAGGGAAAATCATCTTTTTATATTGGATTAGTTAATGGGCTTATGCCTTGTGGTCCATTACAATCTATGCAGTTATATGCTTTATCTACTGGTTCTTTTATTGGTGGAGCTACTTCTATGTTTTTGTTTAGTTTGGGTACTGTACCTTTAATGTTTGGATTTGGTACAATTGCTAGTCAATTAAATAAGAAGTTTACAAAGAGAATGCTTACTGTTTCTTCTGTTCTTATTTTTGTTTTAGGGTTTGGAATGTTGAATAATGGATTGAGTTTATCCGGAATAAGTTTTAATAATTATGCTTCTTATGAAAATATAGCTGAAGTTAATGGTGATTATCAAACTATTGAAACTGAAGTGGATTTTGGAAGTTATGAAGCTATTACTGTTAAAAAAGATATATTAGTAAAATGGACTATCAATGTTCCTAAAGGAAAACTGAATGGATGTAATAATGAAATGATTATACCTGCTTATGATTTAGATATAAAGTTAAAGGAAGGTCAAAATATTATTGAGTTTATACCAACTGAAACTGGAACTATTCCTTATAGTTGTTGGATGGGAATGATAAAAAGTAGTATTAATGTAATAGATTAAAGAGGTTTTAAATGTTAAAACCTCTTTTATGCTAGTGGATCTTCTTTATCACAAGTACAATTACCTTCGCTGTTATAGTATTGACAAGTTGTACATTCTGTTATATATCCTGAATAATCTGAGTCGTTTTTGAATGCACCACATAAACCTATGTGAGGTGCTCTTATTTGTAAGCATAATCCAGTTACATAATTGCCTTGAGTAGCTTTTGCTCCACAGTATCTGCATGTATAATTTCCACAGCCAACTTCTTTTAATATTTTTTTATTTGGCAATGTTATTGTTTTTAATGTTTTCCCCATGATCCTTCACCTCTTAAAAACATTCTAGCATATATAAATATAACAAAAAAGAAGCCTAGGCTTCTTTTTCAATCATTATTTAGAATTACGATCATCTTCTAAACCGTTTAATGCTCTCCAAATATGTTCAGGATCTAATGGTAAAGAAGTGAAATAAACACCTGTAGCCATATTAACAGCATTTGCGATTGCTGGAGCTACTGGAGCTGCTGATCCTTCACCTGCTTCTTTTGCTCCTAAAGGTCCTTCTTCATCAGGAGTAAAATCATAGAATGTTCTCATCTTTGGCATATCTAATGCAGTTGGTAAACGATAATCTCTAAAATTAGGATTTAAAATTTTTCCTTCTTTAGTTACATTATGTTCATATACTGCATATCCTAATCCCATACCGATAGAACCTTCTAATTGTCCTTCAACAGCACGTTTATTTAATGCACGTCCACAATCATGAGCAAATACGAATTCATCTATATCTAACACACCTGTTTCTTTATCTACAGTTAAATGAGTTGCTCCTGTAGAGAATGAATATGCTGGTGCATAGTTTGTTGTATTAACTCCATTGTATTGAGAGTTATCAGTTCTATGATAGTAAGAACCAATACCAACTAATTCATCTCCACCTTTAACTTCCATATATTTAAACATTGCATCACCGATAGGCATTTGTAATTCAGCTTTTTCTTTAGAAATAACTTTTCCTTCCAAACATTCTAATGATTCTGGCATTACACCCCACATTGGACCAATAACTTCAAATAATTGTCGTTTAGCATCAACAGCAGCTCTACGTGTTGCATTACCAGCTAAGAAAGTAACACGGCTTCCATAAGATCCAGAATCCCAAGGAGTTAAGAATGTATCAGACATGAAAGTCTTAACCATATCCATTGGTAAACCTAATTCTTCTGCAACTATAGCAGTCATAACTGTGTCTGATCCTTGTCCAATATCGTGTGAACCAATGTATAAAGTAGCAATTCCACGCTTATTTAATCTTACTGTTACGCAAGCAGATGATTGGTTTGGAGATTCAAGAACGGCAAATCCAGTACCTGATACGAATCCAGTACCAGCAAAACCAATACCTTCTCCTTCTCCCATTTTATCTTTTCTTTCATACCAGCCAATTTCTTTAGCTGCTGTATCAAGTGTTTCTTTATATGCACATGATGTTATTGTTAAACCTGCTGGAGCAACATATCCTGGCTCAGCAGCAGAAATCTTACGGAATTCAACTGGATCAATACCCATTTGATCTGCTGCGTATTGCATATTTAAATCATGAGCAAAGTGAACTTGACAAGCAGTATATCCACGCATTGCTCCTGAAGATGGATTATTTGTATATACACGTCTAGCTAAGAAATCTACAGAATTCATTTTATAAGGGAAGTTAGCCCATAGTGTTGCTTGAGCACAAGCGGCAACTCCTGAACCACCATAAGGTCCACCATCTAATACATGATAACATTTTTTAGCTAAAATTTTTCCATTTTCAGCAAAAGCAGTATCAATATGCATATAAATAGGATGACGGTTACGAGTAGATTGGAATACTTCTTCACGTGATAAGATAAATCTTACAGGTCTAGAAGTCATTTCTGCTAATTTACCAGCACATAATGCATATGAATAAGAATCTAGTTTACCACCAAATCCTCCACCAACTAATGGTTTGATAATACGAACATTTTGTTCAGGCACACCTAAGCATTTAGCAAACCAGAATTGATCCTCAAATGCCATTTGAGTAGAATGCCAAATTGTATAAGTACCATTTCGATAAGTAGCTACTGCTCCATGTGGTTCCATTGCAGCATGAACCATACGATGAGTTGAATAATCTCTATGTTGTACATAACTTGCGTTGTTAAATTCTTCGTCAATATCAGTTCCAGCTTTCATCTTAGATTGCATACCAATATTATGTAATCCTTGACCTTCCCAGTTAACTTCTGGAGCTCCTTCTTCCATTGCTTCAAAAGGATCATATACACCTTCTAATACTTCATATTCAACTTTAATAGCATCGATAGCTAATTGAGCTGTTTCTTCATCAATTGCAGCAACACAAGCAACTTCATCACCTACTTGACGAACCATTTCAGTACAAATAACTTCTTTATCAGCAAATTCTGCTGCAAATTCACCATTTCCTATTTTATGTTTCCATTCAAAACTTTTTCCAGTTAATATTGCTTTTACACCTGGAATTTTTTCAGCTTCGCTTGTATCAATAGAAATGATACGAGCTCTAGCATATGGAGAACGCAACATTTTAGCAGTTAACATACCAGGGAACATAATATCTCCAACATACTGTCCATGCCCAGTAACTTTATCTTCTGCATCAATACGTACATAATTATTTTCACCAGTTAAACGGTAAAATTCGGGTTTCTTAAAATAAGTTTTATCACAATCCTTATGCATACTCTATTCCCCCTCTTTAAACATTTGAGCTGCAGTTGCTTGAATAGCTTCAACAATTTTAGCATATCCAGTACAACGACATAAGTTTCCTTCGATTGCTTCTCTAATCTCTAACTCTGTTGGATTAGGGTTTCTATCTAGTAAAGCTTTTGCAGACATAATCATTCCTGGAGTACAATATCCACACTGCATTGCCCATTTTTCAATAAATTGTTGTTGAAGTGGATGTAACTTACCATCTTTTGCAATACCTTCAATAGTAACAATATCTCTTCCATTACATTCAACAGCTAAAGTACAGCATGAATTTACTGGTAAGCCATCTAATAATACTGTACAAGCACCACATTCTCCTTCTTCACAACCTTTTTTAGTTCCTGTTAAGAAAAGTTGATCACGAAGGAAATCTAATAAAGTTAAATTATCTTTTACTATTGCATCAACAGGATCCCCATTGACAATTAAACTAATATCAGTTTTATGTATAGCCATCTTACTTCCTCCTATATATTTTCTAGTGCTTCCTTAACAGCACGTTTAGTAAATACTTTAATCATATCAGCACGATATTCCTTAGAAGCTCGAATATCAGAAATTGGTTTTACATGAGCTTTAGCAACCTCAGCGGCTTCATTAATAATTTCATCAGTTAATTCTTTTCCAATTAATACAGCTTCAGCTTCTAAAGCACGAACAGGTTTAATAGCTACAGCACCTAAACCTAATGAAGCATCAACACAAATACCATTCTCTACTTTAATTCTAGCTGCTACTCCTACGATTGCTAAATCCATAGCTTTTCGTACAGCATGTTTAATATATGCAGCACCTTCATTATCTTTTAATGGTGGAACAACAATTCCAGTAACAATTTCACCTTTTTTCAATGTTGTATTTCTTGGAGAAATAAAGAAATCATCAATCGCAATTTCTCTAGTACCTTCATTTCCTGCAACTAATACTTTAGCTCCCATAGCAACCAATATTGGAGCACTATCACAAGATGGTGAAGCATTACAAATATTTCCAACCATAGTTCCTTTCATACGAATTTGTGTAGAAGCTACATATTTAGCAGCTTTTGCTACAGCAGGATTTTTCTCCTTTACTAACTGAGAAGTTTCAATAGTATAAAGTGTTGTTAAAGCACCTATCTTTAATCCTTCCTCTTCATCATATTCAAGATAATCTAATCCTGGTATTCTTTTTAAATCAATTACATGTTCGCAAGTGAAAGCTTTATCTTTCATTGGTGGAATCATATCTGTAGCACCTGCAAATACTTTTGCATTATCTAATTCAACCAATAGCTTACAAGCTTCTTCTAATGTACTTGGAGCATGATACTCAAATTGAGGTAATATCATACATAATCCTCCTTCTCTCATTTTACCTATTTTTATAATACTATGCTCAATTTTTTTAGCTAGACACACATGTTACATATGTAATACATGCTACAAAAAGGACAAAAAAAATCGTTCGATTATTTTTTATCAAACGCTCTACTATTTTATTATTTAATTTTAGCCTTTAAAAAAATTTTTTAGTCACTCTAGTATAACAGTCTATCCTGATGTTTCCTCAATAACTCTATAGAGCGTATACAATAATATCCATTAATCATTTCTATCAATCCCATATCTTTTAATCTTTTTATAGCTCTAACAGCAGTAACTCGATTAATTCCTAATAAATTGGATATTAATTGTTGCGATATCTTTTCTTGAATCAAAATTTTATCATCATAAAATACACCATAATGTTCAGAAAACTGTAATAATAAATCACAAATTTTCCATTCAGCATTATGATAATTTGCATGTCTAATTTGGTTCATAGATCCATGAAATTTAATTGCTAATGATTCCATTATATCCATTACGATCTGCTGATCTTCTTGCATTGCTTTTAATAATGTTTGTTTATCAATTTCAACAACTGTTGTTGGTAATAATGTTTTAAACGATACAGCAGGAGGTATATCATATAAAAGGTTTGTTTCTAACAATAAAGAATTTTGTTCATTAATCATATAAACTCTTTCTTCACCATTAGGTAAATACTCATAACCAACAATACGTCCACTTTTAACAACATAACAATATTTTATAGGATCATTAGCTTCTATAAGGTTATAATTTTTAGGATATTTTTTTACTTTTCCTAATTGTTCTAATTTAGATAAACTTTTAGGTAAAGTTACTAGACGTGATACGAAATCTACTTTTGGAGCACCAGTAGTGTACTTCATATTCCATCATCCTTTTTGTGAAATTTATCCCATAACTATCATATCACAATTTCTATGTTCAGGTAAGTTAAACATAAATAAAAATGAGTGTTTTATCACTCATTTAACGCAGTAAGTATTTCTAATGCTTTTATTGTTTTAAAATCTTTTTCTCCATAAGCAAGTTGTGTTCTCTCATATGCTAGTTTAGCATAATAGAAAGCTTCTTCTTCCTTTTTTGCTTCCTTGCAATACATAACTAAACTATTTAAAGCTTCAATAGTATTAGAATGTATTGGACCATAATATTCTTCAGATGCTTCATAAATATTCTTTCCATATTCATATGCCCTTTTGTAATCCTTGTTCATATAAGCATTATAAGCTTTTACGAATAAGTTATTCATATTCTTAGCAGTAAAATGGCTCATATTAACCCTCATGCAAAAAACATTTTTTAGGTTCTGCATCTGTTAAACTTAATTGTACTAACTCTTTTTGTAAACTTTCATTTTCAGCTTTCAAAAAAGTTAAAAAACTATCAGGAAACATAAAAGACTTATTTTCGTTACCAAACGCTACTGTTATGTAAATATTACTACATGACACAACTTTTCCTTTACCAAACAAATCATGATATACATTCTGCCCCATTACTTTCTTTTTCATAATTTTCCTCTAACTTTCTCATGTTTTTAAATTCAAAATACGCCATCAAAATTGCTGCTAAAGCAGCCATAGCATCAGCTATAGGGCCAGCAAATAATACTCCATCAATACCCATAAATATTGGTAAAATCAACATTAATGGCAATAAAAATATAATTTGTCTAGTCAAAGATAATAAAGCACCTTTTTTAGGTTTCCCTATAGATGTAAAAAAAGTTGTTGTTATCGGCTGAAAACAATTAGCCCAGATAAAAAACAAATATATTCTAAAAAATCTTACTCCAAATTCAAAGTATTCTTTACTACCTTCACCAAATAATCCAATAATCTGTCTAGGAAATAATTGAAATGCAATAAAAGAACATATTGAAATAATGGTTCCAGCAGTAATTGCTAAACGATAAGTTTTTCTTACACGATCATAATTTCTGGCCCCATAATTAAAACTTTCAATTGGCTGACTTCCTTGGGATATTCCTATAACAACAGATATAAATATTTGAGAAACTTTTGTAACAATTCCTGCACAAGCAATTGGAATTGATGAACCATATATAGATAATGCTCCATAATATTTTAATGTATTATTAGAAGCAATTTGAACAATCATCATAGCTATTTGATTAATTGCACTCGCCATTCCGATTGATGCAGCTTCTAATATATATTTTATTTTTAATCGTAAATGTTTCTTTAATAGAGGTACAGTTTTAAATTTTCTCATATAATTAATAACTAAAAATGCAGAAAATATTTGTCCAAAAACTGTAGCAATAGCAGCTCCGAATATTCCTAATCTTAATACCATAGTTAATAAATAATCTAAAACTGTATTAATTAATGCACCTGATAAATTACATATCATTGACATATTAGGGGAACCATCTGCTCTAATAATGTGTCCTCCTCCTATTGTGAGTATTAAAAATGGGAAGCCTAAAGCTGTAACTCTTACATATTGTAATGCATATGGGAGTACATCATCAGGTGATCCAAAACCAATGAGTAATGGTTTTAAGAACAACTCAGTTATAACACATAATACAATTCCACAAAGTATCAGCATTACAAATGAATTTCCTATGTAATAAGGTGCTTCTTCTTTGTTCCCTCTACCCATATTTAAATTGAAGGTAGAAGCTCCACCTATTCCAAATAATAAAGCTAAAGAAGTACATAGCATAGAAAGTGGAAATGCTATATTTGTAGCAGCATTCCCTAATGTTCCAACAGTTTGTCCAATAAAAAATTGATCAACAATATTATATAAAGCACTAACAAGCATTGCAATAATACTAGGAATTGCAAATCTTATCATCAGCTTTCCTATTGGTTGACTTGCTAAAGGATTTTCTTTCATAAATAACAACCCTCCTAATTTCTGCTATCTATTATATATTATTTAAAATAATTTTCTACAATTATTTTAAAACCTTTAAATAATTCTAATAGCTGTTTATAATTTTTTTATGTAAAAAAGGAATATGAATATATAAAATTCATATTCCGTCTATTCATACTACATAATCATTATCTTTATTATTTTTAAACTGTTTATAATGATAATATCGCTTCTTTACTTAATAATGTACATTTTTTAATCAAATCAATATCTATCCCTTCTTCTTTCATTGATTTTGCGATTACCTTAACTGCATGAATTTTGCCTTGTCTTAATCCTTGTTCCATTCCTTGTTCTAACCCTTGTTCTCTACCTTTTTCCATTCCTTGCTTTATCATTTTTTCTAATGATCTATTCATTACTATCTCCTCCTGTTCTTTACTTTTTCCTGAAATTTTCAATAATTCTGGACAATTTGTTACCGTTGCTACTATCAAAGCTGCTTCTCTTGATAATTTTATTTCTTTTAATAAACTTATATCTCCATCAACTGAATTTAACTGTTGTACTGTTTTAAATATCTGTTTGTTATATTCATAACGAAACATTTCCGTATCAATATCATCAATACTAATAATTCTTGCTTTTACATCATTATCTGGCATTAAATATAGATGTTTATCCATATAATCTGATATTTTTCTATATTTGTTTACTTTTCCACCTCCCCAGTATAATCCTATTGTATGAACAGG
>CAZWZD010000017.1:0-333 GCA_964638235.1 uncultured Erysipelotrichales bacterium | reverse complement strand
AATACAGGTAATGCTCTCTTCTCTTTCTTGGCTTTTCTTACTGCTCTTGTAAATTCGTCATACTCTTTATTATTAAAAAAAAGTTATATCTGCATATCCTAATTCCTAATGTATAATCATTACTTTGAGAATTTTCTATACCAAAGTAATGATATTGATTTTTAATCTTCACTCTAAAAAGAATATCTCTAAAAGAAAGATAACTTTGAATAAGTTTATTAATTTTAAGAATACCAGAAAGTTCAGGATTAGCCTCAATTATATCATCTGAATTAATAATGCATTCACCTTTAAACCAAAGAACATTTATTAGATCAGCAACACCTCACTATT
>CAZWZD010000016.1:0-11046 GCA_964638235.1 uncultured Erysipelotrichales bacterium | reverse complement strand
GTAGAAATGGTACTTAGATTATTAAAAAATAATGTACAATAGAAAAGAAGACAGCAAATGTCTTCTTTTATTTTATAAAATATATATTTGAACGTCCCGGATATAAGAATGTCACTCCATCTTTAGTAAATGAAACTGTTTCTTCTGAATAGAATGTATAAGTTATTCCATTATAATTATATTTTGTATTTAATTCTAAAGCATATACAGTGTCATATGACATACAAATATCCCCTTTAATAGGTATTCTATTTTGATTGTTCCATAAACCAATTGTTGGTCCTGGACCATGTCCATAAATATTACATGGATGAGAATATAAACAAGCTTCAATTCCTTCTTGTTTTGCTTTCTTTAATGAATCCATTAATACATCATTTCCACTCTTACCATCAGCCATAGATTCACATACAATATCTTGGAATCTGTCATTAACCTTAAAACCATCTTTCATCCATTGTGGCACATCATTATCTTCATCTTTAGCAACATAAGCAAGTCTTTGTGTGTCAGAACATAAATTTAAATATTTAATACCAAAATCACAATGCAATAAATCACCCTTTTCAATAATACCAGTATCTCTTTCAATAGTTGATCCTTCTTTCCATTTATCAACAGTAGGTGAAAACCAATATTGTAATCCTAATTGTGTGACTTTATCCATCATAAAATACTCTAAATCCTGAGTTGTGGTTTTACCCGGTACAATTTGTTTTAAACTGAATGCTTCTTCAATAACAGAGAAAGCAACTTCCATTAATTCTGGATATAATGATAATTCAGTTGGTGTTCTAATTTCCATCACTTTTACAGGTATCATTTCATCAACGACAAATCTATCAACAAACTCTGGCTTTAAATTTTCTTTCAATGTTTGATATAAACCATAACTTAATCCATCTGCATAAGTATCATTTTTAGAAATATTAATAGCAATTTTCTTTGGCTGATATTCTTCAAACAAACGATTTAAAGCATCCATCTGTTCTTCTTTACCAAAATTCCAATATTGAGGATAATATTTATTCAAATCTTCATCAGATAAACTCAAAGAAAAACGTTTAACTTCATTATCAGTTTTAATGAAAACCAGCATCGTAATTCTTCTAGCTGTTAAATAACTTCCCGGTGTTAATACATCAAAAACTAAATCTTCATGATATTCTTTACTAGCAACGATCCATGCATCACTATGACTATTTAACATGACACGAGGTATAATTAAGTCTAATCTTTCTTTTAAACAAACATCTTTTATTTCATATTGCTCTTTAATTGATCTAATTTTCATTTTTCAACCATCCTTTCAATAAAATCAAACTTACATATATTATATTTTACTCATATAAAAAAAGCGAGAGATTTCTCGCTTTCTTTTATTCTTATTCAGCAAATTTAGCTCTAGTTAAGTCATAATGACCTTCTGGAGAAGATGTAATACCTTCTAGATCACTAGCTTTTAAGAATGGATCAGTATATCCAAATAATGGAACTACATAATGCATATCTTGTACTAAATATTTTTCAGCTTCTGCTAATTTAGCATAACGAGCAGCACCATCTAATTTTTCAGCTTCATCAATTAATGCTTCAAATTTTTTATCATCAACAGTGTTAGCAGCAGTATTAGCTCCATAATACATTGATAAATATGCCATTGGATCTAAGAAGTCAGCAGTCATAGCATGACGAGCTAATTCAAATTTACCTTTATCACGATTATCAAAGAATGTTTGTAATTCAGCTTGGTCAGCTTTTAAATCGATATAAGCTTTCTTTAATGATGATTGTAAAGCTTGTGCAACGTCTTTATGCATTGGATTATCATTGTAGCTATATTTTAAAGTAAGCATATTATCTTTATTGTAACCTTTAGATTCCATAATAGCTTTAGCTTTGTCTAAATCATATCCACCTGAATAATCATTACCATTTCCAGTAGTATAATCACCATCAGCACCCGGAATACCTACAGGTACTAAATTATTTAATTCATATGCATATTCACCTTTTCCAGATACTTTTAAAACAGCTTTACGGTCAATAGCAAGTGAAATAGCTTCTCTAATTTCAACATCTTTTAATGCATCACTATAATCATCATCTGCAGTGTTTTCATCACCAGCATTAAATAATACATAGTAGTTACATACAAATGGATCAATTGCATATAAGCATTCTTTTAATTCTTCATCAGCGTTAACTGTTTCTAAGTTAATTGAAGAAGCCCAATCAATTTCACCAGATTGGAATGCACTTGTTTGTGAACTAGCATCAGCCATAACTTTAAATGAAATAGTTTCTAAGCTTACTTCTTTTGCTGCATGATATTTTTTATTCTTTGTTAAAACAACTTCATCTTTAGAATCAATTTTTGTAGCTCTAAATGCACCATTTGTAGGAATATCAGTTCTATTTGCCCAAGTACTTTCTAATGGACTAGCACCATCTTTTTCAACAGCATCTTGACGTACTGGGTAGAATACTGTGTTAGTTAATAATGATGCAAAATATGCACATTTTTGATTTAAAGTAATAGTGATTGTATAATCATCTGTTGCTACTGCACCAAATTCTCCTAAATCATCAATTGATTCAAGTTTTTCACCTGTACCACCATTGACAATTTTATTAATAAATTGAGAATAGTAAGCATCAGCAGTTCCCATTGCTGCAGCACGTTTCCATGCATAAATATAATCTTTTGCAGTTAATGGTTCACCATCACTCCATTTATACCCTTCATTTAATTTGATTGTATAAGTTAATCCATCTTCACTAACTTCTGGTGCGTCAGTTGCAACGTTAGGAATAGCATTTCCATCTTTGTCTAACTTATATAATCCTTCATACATTTGTGCTAATACGTTAGCAGTAACTGAATCATCAACGATTGCAGGGTCCATAATTTCAATATCCCCACCTTGTGCAGCACGAAGTGTTGTTGTGTCTCTACTACTTCCACCACAAGCAGTAAGTCCTAATAACATACTAAAGCATAGTAAAGAACTTAATAATTTTTTCATTTTCCTTCCCCTTTCTGTTCTTATTCATCATATAGGAAACATGCCACCATACGATCCTTGACTTTTTTCAGTTCAGGTTTACATTGTGAACATTTTTCCATTGCCTTAGGACAACGTGTTCTAAATACACATCCTGAAGGCGGATCAATAGGACTTGGCAATTCACCTTGTAAAATAATTCTTTCCTTACTTTTAGCTACATCTGGATCTGGAATTGGAACAGATGATAATAATGCTTCTGTGTAAGGATGTAAAGGATTATGATACAAGTCATCACTATCTCCTATTTCTACTAAATTTCCTAAATACATAACACCTATACGATCTGAAATATGTTTAACCATACTCAAATCATGTGCAATGAACAAATAGGAAATTCCCATCTCTGCCTGAATTTTTTCAAGCAAATTTATAACCTGTGCTTGAATAGATACATCCAGCGCAGAAATCGGCTCATCACAAACTACTAATTTTGGATTTAATGCAAGTGTTCTTGCAATTCCAATTCTTTGTCTTTGTCCACCAGAAAATTCATGAGGATACCTACGAATATGATCTGGTTTCAATCCAACCAATTCAAGTAATTCTCGTACTCTGGCTTCTTTTTCTTTTTCAGTTTGATATATTTTATGAATGTCCATAGGTTCTTTTATAATTTCTCCAACCGTCATACGAGGATTCAAGCTCGCATATGGATCTTGGAAAATCATTTGAACATCTTGTTTAAATTGTTTTAATTCACTACCCTTAATTTTTGTAATATCTTTTCCGGAAACATATATTTTCCCATCTGTTGGTTCGTAAATCTTAACAATGGCTCTACCAGTTGTTGATTTACCACATCCAGATTCTCCAACTAATCCAAATGTTTCACCGGGAAAAATTTCTAAGGAAATACCATCAACAGCTTTCACTATATCTTTTTTACGGCGAAAGCCTCCACCAATATTAAAATATACTTTTAAGCCATCTAGCTTTAAAATCGGTTCAGCCATTATTCACCATTCCCTTCTTTTGCTAATGGATGCATTAACCAGCACATACATGAATGTGTGTTGGAAAACTCAGTTTTTTCAGGCATACTTTTTTTACATACCTTCATAGCATTTTCACATCTATCCACAAATGGACACCAATTTCCAATGTTTAATAAATCAGGTGGTGACCCTGGAATAGGGTGAAGTTCTTTCTTTTCTCTATCTTCCGGATTTGCAATACATGACAATAAACCTTTTGTATAAGGATGTTTTGGATTATAGAAAATTTCTCTAGCTGTACCAGTTTCTACAATCTTCCCACCATACATGATAGCTATTCTATCACATATACTAGCAACAACACCTAAATCGTGTGTTATCATAATTATACTTGAATCAATTTCATTTTTCAAGTTTGCTATCAAATCCAATACTTGTGCTTGAATCGTAACGTCTAATGCTGTTGTTGGTTCATCAGCAATAATAACTTTTGGATTACAAGCTAATGCCATTGCAATAATAATTCTTTGTCTCATTCCCCCAGAAAATTGAAATGGATATTGTTTAATTCTTTGTTCTGGTGAAGGAATCCCAACTCTCCTCATTAATTCAATCGCTCTTTCGATTGCTTCTTTTTTAGAAATATCATTATGATTTAGAATTGGCTCAATTAACTGTGTTTCAATTTTTAATACAGGATTTAAGAATGTCATTGGATCTTGGAAAATCATCGCCATTTCATTTCCTCGAATATCAGACATAATTTTATCATATTCTTTTTTTGAATAATTTTTTGGAGAAATATCTTTACCATCAATCGTAATTTCACCTTCTGAAACACGACCATTAGATGCTAATAATCCCATTACTGTATACATTGTTTGAGATTTACCAGAACCAGATTCTCCAACGATTCCTAATATTTCACCTTTTTCAACTTGAATAGACACGTCTCTTACGGCCTGTACAATTCCATCGTCAGTGACAAATTCAGTTGATAAGTTTTTAATATCTAACATTGCCATATCGAACACCTACTTTTTCTTAGGATCAAGAGCATCTCCTAATCCATCTCCTATAAAATTTAAAGCCAACATCGTTAAACAAATTGCTAATACAGGCCAAACAACTTGCATAGGATAAGCCATCATAATTTGACGAGCATCGTTTGCTAATGTTCCCCAACTTGCTTGTGGAACAGGAACACCGATACCTAAAAATCCTAAAAATGCTTCATTAAAAATAGCACTTGGCACTAACATTGTTACTGAAACAATAATTGGTCCCATACTATTAATAATTAAATGCTTAAATAAAATTCTTGCTTTACTTGCTCCTAATACAAATGCAGCAAGAGAAAATTCTTGTTCTTTTAAAGTCATAACTTGTGCTCTAACTTGTCTAGCCATTCCCATCCATGAAGAAATAGAAATACCTAACAAAATAGAAAACATACTAGGTTCAAAAACAACAACAATCAAAATAATATACAACATATCTGGTATAGAATACATCATATCAACAAAACGCATCATAAGCATATCTACTTTACCACCAGCATAACCCGAAATTGCACCATAAACTGTTCCAATGACTAGAGCGATAGCTGCTGCTAAAGCACCAACGCTTAAAGAAATACGTCCACCATACATTACACGTACTAATATATCTCTACCAAACTTATCTGTTCCCAAAAGATGTTTTAGTGTCATTCCAGAATTGACATTTGCCATATCTTGTCCATCATAAGTATATGGTGAAATAATTGGAATAAAAATACAACATACTACCATAAAAGCAATAAAACAAAGTCCCATTAATGCTAATTTATTTTTCTTAAAACGAATCCAAGCATCTTGAAAATATGTTTTACTTTCATATGTTATTTTTTCTGCATTTTTTTCACTATCATCCAATTTTTCAAATAGATCTGGAGTTAATTGTAATTCATCATTTCTTTTATCCATAAAATTTCCTCCTATTTTAATTTGATTCTTGGATCAATTGATGCAGATATAATATCTGTAATCAAGTTAAATGTAATAATCAAAATTCCCAAGAAAATTGTAATACCCATAATAACTGGATAATCACGATTCATAATACTTGATGTAAATGTTGAACCAATTCCCGGAATAGAATAAATTGTTTCAACAACAAAACTTCCTGTTAATAAAAATGCAAACATTGGTCCAGCATATGTAACAACAGGTAACATTGCATTTTTTATTGCGTGTTTAATAACCACTTTTTTATATGGCGTTCCTTTTGATCGTGCCAAAATAATATAGTCCTGTTTCATAACTTCAACCATACTACTACGTGTTAAACGTGAAATCATAGAAATTGGATATAATGATAATGATATTACTGGCATAACATAATTCGCTGGCGTTCTCAATCCAACAAACGGTAATAAATGAAGTGTTACTCCAAAAACCAAAATCAATAACATAGCAATCAAAAAGGACGGCACACTAACTCCTATTGTAGCAACAAACATACATAAATTGCTTATCCACTTTTTTTCCGACAGTGCAGCGGCAGTTCCTAAAGAAATACCTCCAATAATTGCAACAACAAAGGCTATCGCACCTACTTTAGCAGTAACAGGGAAACCATTTCCAACATAATATCCAACTGTACGACCAGTTGATACCATACTTTCTCCTAAATCTCCATGAAGTAATCCTTCCATATAAATGAAATATTGTTCGGTTACAGGTTTATCCAAGTTATATTTCTTTCTTGCCGCTTCATATGCTTCGGCAGTTTTATATTTTTCACTACTAATAGGGGATCCAGGAATTGCTTTCATTAAAAAGAAAGTAACACTAGATAAAATAAATAGCGTTATTGCTCCTATCACAACTCGCTTCAATATGTATTTGAACATATAATTTTCACCCTTTCTACTCTTTTATCCCTATATACTAAAAAAGTATAACAAAATTTTATCATAAATAAAAGCTTTTTATCTCTTTTTTTGTGATTTGTGCATAAAAAAATTGTATAAACTTGTGAAATGTGGACAAAATTGTGCAAAAATAAAAGACTTAGGATTTCCTAAGTCTTATTTCATATTACATAGATTGATGGAAAGTTCTTGAAATAACATCATCTTGTTGTTCTTTTGTTAATTTAACAAAGTTAACTGCATATCCAGATACACGGATAGTTAATTGAGGATATTTTTCAGGATGAGCTTGAGCATCTAATAATGTATCTCTATTTAAAACATTAACATTTAAATGATGTCCACCTTTTTCTGCATAAGCATCTAACATTCCCACTAAGTTATCTACTTGTTGTTCACTTACAGCCATTTTTCTAATCTCCTTTTTTTAATATAAATCATCATCTTCCATTGGAAGATTTGGAATCTTACAGCAAGTATCACCTAAATCGCAATCCATTTGCTGTTGAATTTTAACTTCTTCCATTTCAATAGAAGATTCATCGTTTACTGTTATATTGATATGTCCAGATCCTTCAGCCATATGACCATCTAACATAGCAATTAATGCATCGATCTCTTTTTGATCAGCCATTATTATTCACCTTTAATTGAATCAATATCTAATTCACCAGAGAATACTTCTAAATCTTTACCTAATGCACCTGGAATTACAGTGAATGTATTTGAAATACCATCTTGTGCATCTTTGAATGGTAATTTAGCAACTGATGATAATGAAGAAATTGCACCATGACTATCTCTACCATGCATTGGGTTTGCACCCGGAGCAAATGGTTGTCCACCTTTTCTTCCATCAGGAGTATTTCCTGTTGCTTTACCATAAACTACGTTTGAAGTAATTGTTAAGATTGAAGTTGTTGGATAAGAATCTCTATAAGTATGATGAGAACGAACCATAGCCATGAAAGTTTCAACTAACCAAGTTGCAATTTCATCAACTCTGTCATCATCATTACCATATTTAGGGAAATCTCCTTCTACTTCATAATCAACAACAACACCATCTTCATCTCTAATACATTTTACTTTAGCATATTTGATTGCTGATAATGAGTCAGCAACAACTGATAAACCAGCAATACCTGTAGCGAAATATCTTCTTACTTCTCTATCATGTAAAGCCATTTGGATTCTTTCATAAGCATATTTATCATGCATATAATGAATAATATTTAATGCGTTAACATATACTTTTGCTAACCATTGCATCATATCTACATATTTAGATACAACATCATCATAATCTAAGTAATCACCTTCAACTGGACGGTATTTAGGTCCAACTTGTTTTTTAGTCTTTTCATCAACACCACCATTGATTGCGTATAATAAACATTTAGCTAAGTTAGCACGTGCACCAAAGAATTGCATTTCTTTACCAACTCTCATTGAAGATACACAACAAGCGATAGCGTAATCATCACCATGAGTAACTCTCATTAAATCATCATTTTCATATTGAATTGATGAAGTTTCAATAGAAATTTTAGCACAGAATGCTTTAAAGTTTTTAGGTAAACGAGTTGACCATAAAACTGTTAAGTTTGGTTCAGGTGCAGCACCTAAGTTTTGTAATGTGTGTAAATATCTAAATGATGATTTAGTAACCATATGTCTTCCATCTACACCAACACCACCGATTGATTCAGTAACCCAAGTTGGATCACCAGCGAAAATTGAATTATATTCTGGAGTTCTTGCGAATTTAACAATTCTCAATTTCATAATGAAATGATCGATAAACTCTTGAATTTGTTCTTCTGTAAATACTCCATTTTTTAAGTCTCTTTCAACATAAATATCAATAAATGTTGAAGTACGTCCTAATGACATCGCAGCACCATTTTGTTCTTTAACAGCACCTAAATATCCAAAATATGTCCATTGAATAGCTTCCTGAGCATTTTTAGCAGGTCTAGAAATATCACAACCATATTTAGCTGCCATTTCTTTTAATTCACCTAAAGCTCTTACTTGTTCAGATAATTCTTCACGTAATTGAATAACTTTTGAAGTCATTCTTGTTTGTGAAGTAGCTAATTGATTTTTCTTATCTTCAATTAATTTATCAACACCATATAAAGCAACCCTTCTATAGTCACCAATAATACGTCCACGTCCATATCCATCAGGTAATCCTGTAATAACGTGTGATGAACGACACGCTCTGATTTCTGGAGTATATACATCAAATACACCTTGGTTATGAGTTTTTCTGTATTCTCTAAAAATATAAGAAATTTCTGGATCTACTTTGTAACCATTAGTTTCGCACGCTTGTTCAGCAATACGGATACCACCAAATGGTTGTAATGATCTTTTGAATGGTTTATCAGTTTGAACACCAACAATTGTTTCCTTAGATCTATCTAAGTATCCAGCATCATGTGAAGTCAATGTAGATACTACTTTAGTATCCATATCCCATACTCCACCTCTTTCTCTTTCTTCTTTAGTTAATTGCATAACTTGAGCCCATAAATCTTTAGTATTTTGTGTTGGCCCAGCTAAGAAAGAATCATCTCCATCATAAGGAGTGTAGTTTAATTGGATAAAATCTCTTAAATTAACTTCTTTGTTCCATTTTCCTGCTTGGAATCCATCCCAAGCATCATTCCATTTTTCTTTGAAAGTCATTTTCTTTCCCCCTGTACATATTTGTTCGCCAATATTATATCACTTGATTTTTACTTAAACAATGATAATCTTGCATAAAATATTATGTTTTTCATATCTTCATTATTTATGCACTATAAATATATCAATATATACATTTTAAATCCATTTATTTGCTCAAATAATTTATTTTTTATTTCTTACTAGATTTTTATTAAGAATTATTATATATTATACATAACGTTTTAAGGAGGCATATTTTCATGAACCAAACAATGAGTTCAATTGATGAATTTGAAGCATCAAAAAAAGAATTATTAGAAATAGTCAATAATACAGTAAAAGAAAATAATTTACCTTTATCAGCTCATTCTATTCAAAGTTTATCAGTTCACTTAGCTATTGCTCTTTCGAGGATTAAATCTAATAGTTATATTCCACTAAGTCAAGGACAAATTGCATCTTATAAGAATAATGAAAATTTTAAAATCGCTGCAACATTATGTAAAGAGTTAGAAAAAAAATATCGTGTTCACTTTCCTGAATCTGAACAGGCTCTTATTTCTATGTATTTATCAAAAATTAATATGTTAGATATTGAGTTTAATTCTGGATTTGATTTATTAGATGATGATGTATTTATCATATTACAAAACGCAATTAATACTATATATATAAAAACAGGAAAAGATTTTAAAGAAGATGAAAAATTGTTAATAGCATTAGGATTGCATCTTACTACAGCAATAGACAGATTAATGGAAAATGATCAAATTAAAAATCCATTATTAGATAAAATCAAAACAAGATACTCGCAAGCTTATGAAATGGCACAAATTTTAAATGACATAATAGAAACAATTTATAAAAAACGTTTTATTGATGATGAGGTAGCATATTTTGCATTACATTTTGCTGTAGCCATGAAACACAATCATAGTCATTTATAACATATTTATATTAAGCCCTCTTTGGGCTTTTTATTTAAAATCCCAAAATTATAAATCATATATCTTTATATTTTACAGTTTCATTGTGCATAAAAAAAGGTATCACTAAGACAATGTCATTAAGATACCCTTTTCATATAATTTAATTACCCTAACAAGTCATGCATTAACAGCATTTCGTTTATATATCCCATTTTCATCTTGACATACTCCTAATAACTGCATTGCTCTTTCTTCTGTAATCTGTAATTGTTTCATCAAACTCCAAATACTTTCACTTAAAGTATTTTGTCTTTCTTCTTGCCTTCCTTCTTGTCTGCCTTGTTCTTTCAAATCTTCAAATGTTTTTGACATCTTTCTTCTTTCTTCCTGTCTACCTTGTTCCTTCAAATCCTCAAGTGTCTTTGCCATTTTTACTCTTTCTTCCTGTCTGCCCTGCTCTTTCAAATCTTCAAATATCTTGCACATTTTCTTCCTTCCTCCTTTGCTCTCTT
>CAZWZD010000015.1:0-11131 GCA_964638235.1 uncultured Erysipelotrichales bacterium | reverse complement strand
TATTATGTTCTGCTAAAAGTGAATTTCCTTTAAACTTTGAAATGGAAGAAAAGAAAAATGAAGTTATTAAATCTTTGATTAGTAAAAATGATAAAATCTTATCTTTAAACTGTGGAAATGGAGCATTAGAATTATTTTTGGATAATGAAATAACTGCTATTGACTGCGATAATGATCATATTTATGATGCTAAAAAGAATAAAAAATTCTTGAGAAAAGAAAATGTGAATTTTATTTTAGGAAATGTTGATAAAGAAGTTGTAAAGCATGGCAAAAAGAAAAATTATGATGTTCTGATATTAAATGCTAATGAAAGAGAAATGAGTAATGAAATAAAACAAACGATTATTAAATCACATATGAAATCTTTCATATATATAACACCTCATTATTCTACAATGGCAAAAGAAATTAAAGAATTGAGTCGATTTTTTAAATTAGATGTTATAGTGCCATTGGATTATGAGCCGTATACATCTGAAGTTTTAACAATAGTTAAATTAGTTAGAAATAGGTAACTCTATTTCTTTTTTTTTAGTCAAAAAAATATGTTTATTTCAATATAATTTGTTTCAGATAAAAGAAAATATTCACAAACTAATAAGGTTTTTTTTTACGTCAAAAAGTGCTATAATGTACCAGTAAAGGATGGAGGGAAAGTATGTTTATTTTATCTGGAAAAGGTAAAGTTAAGTTAGATGGTCAAAAGGGTCTAACTAAAGATTTGCCGATATTACCAATTGAAACACCTGATACAGTATATATTCCTTTAGTTTTAGGAGTTGCTACTGACTTTGAAGTCCATGTAAAAGAGGGAGATTATGTCTGTATCGGTCAAAAATTAGCTACTAAAAAAAGTATGTATGTACCTATTTATTCATCTGTTTCTGGTACTGTTAAAGGTATTGAAAAACGTATGCATGCTTCTAAGAGATTACAAAATCATATTGTGATTGAAAATGATCATCTATATAAAAGTGTAAAAGCTATAGATGTGAAAAATCCTGATGATATGTCACAGAGTGAAATTTTAGAGGCTATGAAAGAAATGGGATTAGTAGGTTTAGGAGGTTCAGGATTTCCAACTTATATAAAATATAGTCATCCTGAAAATATTCATACTATTTTAATAAATGGTGTTGAATGTGAACCTTTTTTAACAAGCGATCATCTTGCAATGAAAAGAGATATTAAAGCATTGTTTGATGGTGTTCACTACATGATTAAGGCTGCTGATGCTTCTAAAGCTATTATTGCTATTAAAGAGCATAAACCTGATTTGTGGGAATTATTGCTAGAAGAAGCAAAAAATTATGATAACATTGAACCAAGAGAAGTTCCTGATCGTTATCCAATGGGTTGGGAAAGAGTTCTTATTGAAACAGTATTTCATAAGGAATACGATAAATTGCCTTCTGAGATAGGAGTTATTGTTAACAATGCATCAACTGCCATTGCTTTATCAAAAGGAATTAGAGAAGGAAAAGCAATTACTCATAGAGTTGTAACTTTCTCTGGAAATGGATTGAAGCATCCACAAAATG
The DNA here is from genome assembly GCA_964638235.1 of uncultured Erysipelotrichales bacterium. Lineage (GTDB taxonomy): Bacteria > Bacillota_I > Bacilli_A > Erysipelotrichales > Coprobacillaceae > MGBC113645. Next base: position 9,587 of record CAZWZD010000015.1, on the reverse strand, counting down.
TTGAAGTTGCAGTTGGAACACCAGTCAACTATATTGTTGAAAAATTAGGTGGTTATGTTGATGATGATTGTGATGGATTTTTAGTTGGTGGTGGACCAATGATGGGAAAATCTGTCATGAATGATAAATTTGTAATATATTCTCATAATAATGGTATTACTGTTATGAAAAAAGAGAATATTACTCCTTTGCCATGTTTGAAATGTGGTGAGTGTACACTTCATTGTCCTGCTCATTTACAGCCAGTGCGTATTATGCAGGCTGAAAAAGCAGCGAATAAAGATTTATTAGAAAAATTAGAAGTTGAGCGTTGTATTGAATGTGGTATGTGTACTTATATTTGTCCTAGTAAGATTGAAGTTACTGATATGGTTGCAAAAGGTAAACGACGTGTTCAAATTGCTAATAGAATGAAGAAAAGGTAGAAAGGAGAAACTATATGAAGATTACTTTAAAAAGAACATCACCTAATTATAGACAAAAGCTTTCTACAATAAGAATAATGAATTATTTGACTTTAGGTTTATTGGTGATTGTTGCATATACATTAATTTCATTTAAATTAACTAAGGGTACACAAGGTACTCAATATATGATGAAAGCACTTATGATTTATGGTGTTTCTATTATAACAGCATTAATTACTGAGGTTGTTTGGGCATATATTCATAAGTCAAATATAGTGGAACATATTAAGACTTCATTTCCACTTGTTACATCTATTATTTTTGCATTAACATTACCGATTGGTACACCATTATATGTTGTAGCAATTGGATCTTTCTTAGCGATTTTCTTAGGAAAACTTGTCTACGGAGGTTTTGGATCTAATATTTTTAATCCTGCATTAGTTGGTCGTGTTATTGTTCATTTGTCTTTTGGTTCTTCATTGACAACAACACTTCCATTAGCTAGTGGTATTGATATTGGAAGTAAAGCGACTCCTGCTACGATGCTTGCTTCTACATCATGGATTGGTGGAGAAAAATTTACTTATAGCTTGTTAGATTTGTTTTTAGGAAATCATGGTGGAACATTAGGTGAAACTTGCATTTGGATTATTTTGGTTGTTGGAATTATTTTAGCTATCTTAAAAGTTTATGATACACGTATTCCAGTAGCTTATTTAGGAACAGTGTTAGTTCTTGCTGAAATTTTTGCATTAATAAATGGATTGAATCCATTAACTTATCCTTTAACACATCTATGTATTGGTGGAGTTATGTTTGGAGCTGTGTTTATGGCTACTGATCCAGTAACATCACCGACGAGTCCACTTGGAAAGATTGTGTATGGTATTTGTTTAGGATTTTTAACTATGATTATACGTTTAAAAGCTAATTATCCTGAAGGTGTATTATTTTCAATTTTAATTATGAATATGTTGACACCATTAATTGATTCATTGATTTTGGGAAGAACAAATCAAAATATAGGAAAGCAAGTTATTGCTATAGTTGCTTGCTTAGCTGTAGCTATTGGTTGTGTTGCAGGAATTGGTGTTAGTGTAAAGAATGAAGTTATTGCTAAACAGGAAGAGGAAGAAAGACTAGCTAAAGAAGAAGCAGAAAAAGTTCCTGAATTTACTCTTGTAAGCAATGATGGTGATACTTATGTTTTGACAACTAAAGGATTTAGTTTGAATAATGCTTTATTAAAAGTAGAAGTTAAGCTTAATGGAAATACAGTTGAATCTGTAAAAGTTCTTGAATATGAAGGTGAAACAGCTGGATATGGTAAAGATTTGATTGAAGGAAATAGTAAAACTGAAACTGGAAAAGCGTTCTTTGATAAAGTGTTAAATGGAAGTTTTGAAGCAGATGAAGTTTCAGAAATAGATACTTCTACTGGTGCTACTGTTACTGCAAAAGGAATTTTGGCAGCAATTAGTGGTGCGATTGAATCAGCAGGTCAATAGGAGGTAATGATATGAAAATAGTAAAATTGGCTCTTTTCCTTGCGATTGTTGCTGGTCTTTCTGGAGCAGCTTTGTCAGCTGTTTATAATATGACTAATCCAATTATTCAGGAGGCTAAAATAGCAAGTGAGAAAGAGAATTTAGTAAAAATATATAATTCTGGTGAGGAATTTGTTGCTATTGAAACAGGTTTAGTTGATTATGATTTATTAGAAGGCTGTTATGAAGCATCTTTAAATGGTAGTGTTGAAGGTTATGTTTATAAGGTTTCAAGTTATGGATATGGTGGAGAAATAGTTTATTTGATTGCTTTAGATAATGATGGAACTTATAAAGGTTATGAAGTTATCGATTGCTCTACAGAAACAAGTGGATTTGGATCTCAAGTGGGTGAACAACCTTTCCATGATAGAATTGTTGGTACAAATATTGGTGATTCAATTGATACTATAAGTGGTGCTACAATTTCTTCAACTGCTGTTGTTAATGGTATTACTCAGGCAACAGAACATTATGAAGCAAATTTTAAATAAGGAGGGAAGAACATGAGTAAGGTAGATATATTGAAAAAGGGTATTTTTAAAGAAAATCCTATTTTTGTCTTATTGCTTGGAATGTGTTCAGCCCTTGCAATTACAACAAATTTAACAAATGCTTTAGGTATGGGAATGGCAGTTACGGCTGTATTGATTTTAAGTAATGTTATTATTTCATTGTTAAGGAAGATTATTCCTAATGAGATTAGAATTCCTGTATTTATTGTTATTATTGCAACTTTAGTTAAATGTGTTCAATTATTAATGAATGCTTATACACCTGCTTTATATGATTCATTAGGAGTATTTATTCCATTGATTGTTGTTAACTGTATTATTTTAGGTAGAGCTGAATCTTTTGCGAGCAAGAATGGTGTTATAGATTCTTTATTAGATGCGATAGGTATGGGAGTTGGTTATACTTTTGCAGTATTAATTATATCTTTCTTTAGAGAGTTAATTGGTACTGGTGGAATTAGCTTATTTAATCCATTTAATTCAGCTCAAGTTATTTTTGATATTAAAATATTTGCAGATTATGCTGTAAGTTTATTTACACAGCCTGCAGGTGCATTTATTACTCTTGGATGCATTTTAGCATTCACTCAATGGTTGAAAATAAGAAAAATTAAAAAGGTTGAGGTGAAGAAATAATGGATATTGTTGGTTTGTTTATTGGATTGACTTTTGTTAATAATGTTGTACTAAGTAAGTTTTATGCGATTTGTCCATTGTTAGGAGTTTCAAAACAGCCAAAGAATGCTTTGAATATGGGCTTGGCAGTAACTTTTGTAATATTTGTTGCCTCTATTGTAACTTGGTTGTTGTATTATTTTGTTTTAGTTCCACTTCAAATTGAATATATGGATTTAATTACATTTATATTAGTTATTGCTTCATTAGTGCAGTTTGTTGAAATGTTTTTAAAGAAAACAAGTCCAGAGATCTATAAAGCAATGGGTGTTTACTTACCATTAATTACAACAAATTGTGCTGTATTAGGTGTTGCTTTAGATAATATTTCTTCTGGATATTCTTTATTGGAAGCAGCAGTGGCAGGTGTGGCTGTACCTGTTGGATTTACAATTGTTATTTATGTATTTGCTTTGATTAGAGAAAGATTAGAAATAGCTAATGTTCCTGAAAGCTTTAAAGGAACTCCAATTGCTTTAATTACTGCTGGAATTATGGCATGTGCTATTGCTGGAATTGCAGGTCTTGTATAGTGATTATAGCACTGATTTGGATGATTGTTTTAGTTATCATCTATGTTGGAATTTATTTGTTGAATAAAAAGACACCTAAACCAGAAGGGTGCGAAGAATTGAATGAGTGTAGTGGATGTGCTAATATTGCTTGTACCCATCACTCATCTCACAATGAGGAGGAAAAAATATGATTCAAGCCATAGTTGCTTTAGCAGTTATTGGAGGAATATTAGGATTAATTTTAGGAATTTCAAATACTTATTTAGTGGTTGAAGAAGATGAAAGAGTTGAAGTTGTTACTGGAATGCTTCCTGGTGTCAACTGTGGAGGATGTGGATATCCTGGATGTGCTGGATTAGCAGCTGCATTGGTTGAAGGAACAGTGACGAGTGTTTCAAAGTGTGTTGTTGCTAATACGGTTGCTAAAAGTGAAATTGTAGATTATATCAATAATGCTCCTGGAACAGAAATAAAAGTTAAAGTCTAGTTGAAAAACTGGGCTTTTTCATTTATAGTATACTTGGTGATTGAAATGAAATATTTATTATTAGTAATTAGTCTATTTTCATCTTTAGTGAGAATGTTAAAATTGTATTTAAATAGAAAAGAAAGACTAAAAGGAATGCCAAAAGAATTGGAAGGAGTTTATTCTAAAACTCAGTATAATAAATGGCTAGATTATGAGAATGAAATTGATAATTTTTTAATTTGTAAAGAAGCTATTAATATTGTCATTCTTTTTATTGTGCTTTTTACACCTATATATAATTATATATCTTCATTATTTCCTAGAAATATTTTAATTAATTCTATTGGAATGTTAATTGTTGTTTGTTTATTTGATTTGATTTTCAATTTATTTGAGGGTTATTATAGTAATTTTGTAATTGAAGAGAAGTTTCATATGAATAAGATGACTAAAAAAACATTTATTATTGATCAATTAAAGGACTTTGGAATAAATATTTTATTAATGATAGTTTTGTTTGTTTTTGTACATTATTTTTATATGTGGTTTTCATATGTAGGATTTATTGTTTTATTTGTTGTGTTAGCTATTATTGTTTTTATTATACAAAGAAATAGTTTGTGGATATTAAAGATATATAATAAGTTTAGTGATGTTGAAGATGGAGAATTGAAAAATCGATTAATTTATTTAGTGGAAAAGCATGGTTTTGAATTAAAGGGAATTTATGTTATGGATGCTTCTAAAAGAACAAAACGAGCAAATGCTTTCTGTTTGGGTGATGGAAAAAAGAAAGAGATATGTATAGATGATAATATGTTTACATATTATTCGCAAGAAGAAATTATTTCTGTGTTTGCTCATGAATTAGGGCATGCTGTATATAAACATGGTGATAAGCTTAAATGGCTTAATTATTTAAGTGTCATTGTAATATATTTTGCTTTTATTTTGGTATTATTGAATCCATATATTTATCGTTCTTTTGTTGGAATTACAAATTATTTTATGGTAATGTTTATAGTAGGAATTATTGTTGAACCAATTACATTTTTATTGAGTATTCCTGCTAATATGTTTTCTAGAAAATGTGAATATGAGGCTGATAGTTTTGCTGCTAAAGAGGGTTATGGAGAATATTTAATTCAAATTTTGAAAAAATTAACAAGAGATGATATGTCAGATGCTTTGCCACATCCTTTGGTTGTTAAATTAACTTATTCACATCCTACATTATTAGAAAGAATTGAAAATATTAGAAGAGTACAAAAAAACTTTAACGAAAATCGTTAAAGTTTTTTGCTATTTTTTAATTGGTCCAGCTTTGACAACAGCTTCTGGGAAATTTGTGTATTGCTTGAAATTTTCGACAAACATATCTACTAATTTTTCAGCAGTTCTATCATAATCTTCCTTATCTAACCAAGTTGTTTTAGGGTTTAATAATTCTTGTGGTATACCTGGACAGAATTTAGGAATATTTAAATTAAAGAATGGATCTGTTTCATAAGCAACATAATCTAAATCTCCATTAATTGCTGCATTGATCATTCGACGAGTATATTTTAATGGAATACGTTTTCCTACTCCATAAGATCCACCTACCCATCCAGTGTTAATTAAAAATACATTTGCTCCTGCTTTTTCAACTCTTCTTTGGAATTGTTTTGCATATAATAATGGATCTAATGGTAAGAATGGTTCACCAAAACATGTTGAGAATGTTGCTTCTGGTTCAGTTACACCTGCTTCAGTACCTGCTAATTTACTTGTATATCCAGATACGAAATGATATGCAGCAGAATTTTTATCTAATTTAGAAATTGGTGGCAATACTCCAAAAGCATCGGCTGCTAAAAAGAAAATAGTTTTTGGGATTGGTCCAACACCTTTAGGTTCAATATTTGCAATATAATTAAGAGGGTATCCTACACGAGTATTTTCAGTAATAGAATCATCATTAAAATCAATGATACGAGTATCTTCAAATAATTGAACATTCTCTGCTACAGCACCAAATCTTACTGCGTCCCAAATTTCAGGCTCATTTTCTTTTGATAATCTGATACATTTTGCATAGCATCCACCTTCAAAATTAAAGATAGAAGTTCTAGACCATCCATGCTCATCATCTCCAATTAGTTTTCGACTTGGATCAGCAGATAATGTTGTTTTACCTGTTCCTGATAGTCCAAAGAATAATGCAGTATTTCCATCGTCACCAATATTTGCAGAACAATGCATTGTAAAGACGTTCTTTTGAGGTAAAATGTAATTCATTACGCAGAATACACTTTTCTTTATTTCACCAGAATATCCAGTACCAGCAATTAATACAATATGTCTTTCATAATCTATCATTACGGCTACATCACTATTCAATCCAACGCTTTTATCGACTTTACAATCAGGAGCAACCATGATGACATAATCTTCAACAAAGTGCTGTAATTCACGTGGAGTTGGTTTAATTAATAAGTTAGAAATGAATAGGTTTTGACTTGCTTTTTCATTAATAACTCTAAATGCATAAGAGTATTTAGGATTAGCTCCTGCATAACCATCAAATATATAAAGATCTTTATTTTTAAAATGTTTTACAATTTGATCATAAACCATATCAAATTTTTCTTTTGATACAGGTCTATTAACTTTACCCCATGCAATTTTATCATGAACTGCAGGTGTATCTACAATATATTTATCGTTTGGAGATCTTCCTGTACGCTCTCCCGTATTAATACATAATGCTCCAGCACGACTTAATCTTCCTTCACCTTTTAATAATGCTTTTTCTACTAATGAACCAGGTGGATCATTTCTATAAATTGCTCCATCTGTTTCAATTCCATATTTACTTAATCCGTATTTATCCATATTTTTCCTCCTTTAATATCATTAAGTATACTTATATTTTGTTACTAAAGATAGAAAAAAATAAATAATTATCAGATTGATAATTATTTATTTATCAATTTATTTATTCTTTTTTGATATTCTAAAGGTAAAACTGCATCAATTTCATTAAAATATTGCTGTAAAACATCAGCATCTTTTATTAATTCAGAATATTCATCATGTAATTTATCTTTATCAGAGTGATTTCTAATTGCATTACATATTATATTGATTTCAACTCTATTAAATAAATCCAGATCATTCAATATTTTTCTAGCTATATCACTGCTGCGAGCTGCATGATCAAATGATGTTCCAGTTAAATAAGTACTACAATCATGCAACAAACCAATAATTGAGGCAAGTTCTTCGTCGAGATACCTTTGATTAGCTAAATATGCACATAAAGAGGAAACACCAGATAAATGATCAAACCCATCTAACTTTTGTTTTCCATAACACTTATTTTCAATATCTTTATATAAAATTTCTTTGACATCTATAACTCTACTCATCTTCTCAACCCCTTTGGAAATAAATTTTTTATTTGATTATTGCTTTCTTTATAGAATGATAGAGGAAAATCATCTACAAATATAATTCCGTAACCTTTCTTGTTTGTGCCTTCTAAAGTTTCACCACTTATATATTTTTTTATTTCATGACTTTTTTCGTTAAATGTATAGAATTGTTTAACATCTTTTTTTTCAAGAGTTAAAGCTAGAGAGTGAGAAGGTATAAAATAATTCTTTTTACACTCTCCTAAATATAAACCATTTCGTAATATTCTTACTTGATTAAGCATAGGAAAATGATCTTTTATTGCATATATATGATTATTATTATCATAGAGATATTCTGGTGTTTTAATGTTTAGATTTTCTTTATAAAAATTATCTACTAATATGTATTTTTGTTTACTAATGTTATTTTTTAACATTTTAACTTTCTGTTTATGAGAAGAATTTCCTTTTTTTAATAAAGCAATAAAATGACCTTCTCCTTTATATTTATGAGGATATAATCTAACAGCTTCTTCCATATTTATTCCTTGACTCATTCCATGTGATTTTTCAATGTCAATTAATGTAAAATCATACTTTTCTAAAGCATATCTTATATTATCTTCATTTTCTTCAATAGAATATGTACAAGTTGAATAAATTAATTCTCCACCATCATTTAGCATTTCGTAAGCTGCATCAATAAGCTTTTTTTGAATATAAGCACATTCTTGTACTTTATTTAAGGACCATGTTTTAATAGCTTTATCCTCTTTTCTAAACATTCCTTCACCGCTACAAGGAGCATCTAATATAATTTTGTCAAAAAAACCTTCCAATTGCTTTGTTAATATTGTTGGATCACAATTGGTAACAATGGTGTTTTCTAGACCAAATCTTTCAACATTTTCAGAAAGAATTTTTGCTCGTAAAGAATTAATATCATTAGCAATCATTAGTCCTTTATCAGATAACTGATTTGCGATTGCACAAGTTTTTCCACCAGGGGCAGCACACATATCCAATACATAATCATCTTCTTTGACATTTAGAATATGCGAAACAAGCATAGCACTTGGTTCTTGGATATAGAATAAACCACTTAAAAAATATGGTGATTTACCTAAAGGATAGTTTTCATAATCAAAATAATAACCATTACTGATGATTGGATGTTTACTAATATATTTTGTATCAAGAAAAGCTAAAGCATTTTTTCTTTTATTGTTTAAATAAAAAGCTTTTACAGATGGTTTTTCTAAACTTTTTATAAAATCATCATATTCATCTTTTAAAATGTTTTTCATTCTATCTAAAAATATTTGGTCCATAATAATCTCCTTTTGTTTTTAAACTGGAATATAGCTTTTCAATTGAGTTCAAAGAAAAACTTTCTAAAAACTATTGCATTTCATTTGATTTCATAATATAATATGTAAGCAAATTGAATCTGCCCAAGTGGCGAAATTGGTAGACGCAACGGACTCAAAATCCGTCGGTAGCGATACTGTGCCGGTTCGAGTCCGGCCTTGGGCACCATTTATGCGGGTGTAGTTCAATGGTAGAACCCCAGCCTTCCAAGCTGATTACGTGAGTTCGATTCTCATCACCCGCTCCATTTTTTTTTGAAATATTTCAGCCCATTGTACATAGCAACACTAGGCTATTATATATATTAATTATATAACCATTACATCTTGTCTTGTTATACTAGTTAAAGATTTGGATTGAAAACCGTTTATTTCCTGAAATAAACGGTTTTATTTTTCAATTATAACTTTCATGCTATTTTATATTTTAACATCATATAAGAATTCTATCATATGTTTCAATAAGTTTGAAGAAAAAGATTTTGAGTTTTGTTTTTTGCGTTATTATTCATTTGATATTTTTATAGGTCAATAGTAACAAGTATTTTAAGAAAAATGAATTATTATCTTTACTTTTTTACTATTTTTTATATAATATAAATATATCTCTTTTTAAAAGAGTCTAAAAATTAATTGTTGAGGTATTAAAAAGATTGATTACAAAACTGATATTGATTTAATTAAT
>CAZWZD010000014.1:0-11138 GCA_964638235.1 uncultured Erysipelotrichales bacterium | reverse complement strand
CGAAAAATTAGGGTATGGAAATTATCCTGTTTGTATTGCGAAAACACAATATTCATTGTCTGATGATCCTTCATTGCTTGGTAGACCTCAAGGTTTTAAAGTTCATATAAGTGATATTATACCATCTGCTGGAGCAGGATTTTTAGTTGCGATTTCTGGTGATATTATGCGTATGCCAGGACTTCCAAAACGTCCAGCTGCAGTTAATATGGATATAGATGAAGATGGAAAGATAGTAGGATTATTTTAAGAGAGATATTTCTCTCTTTTGATGTTTTAAATGGAAGGAGAAAGATATGAAAGTTGCAGTGATTATGGGTTCTACAAGTGATTTATCTAAAGTAGAGCCAGCTATTCAAATTTTAAAAGATTATGGAGTTGAAGTCAGTGTTAGATGTTTATCTGCTCATAGGGTACATGCTGGATTGAGTGCTTTTATTAAAGAAACTAATACTGATGGAACAGAAGTTATTATTGCAGCTGCAGGTATGGCTGCGGCTTTACCCGGAGTTGTTGCTTCTCAAACAGTGCTACCAGTTATTGGGGTACCAATCAGTGGTTCTAATTTGGAAGGAATGGATGCTCTATTATCAATCGTTCAGATGCCTTCTGGTATTCCTGTTGCTACAGTTGCTATTAACGGAAGTAAAAATGCTGCTTATTTAGCTCTTCAGATCATGGCTATTAAGCATGATGAAATTAAGCAGAAATTATTAGCTTATAGAAAAGAAATGGAAGAAAATGCTTTAAAAGCTAATGAAGAAGTTATTGAAAAATATAGATAGGAGAAAAATGAAAATGGAATTATTGTATGAAGGAAAAGCAAAACAAGTTTATAAAACAGAAGTAGCAGATGAATATATTATTCATTATAAAGATGATGCTACTGCTGGAAATGGAGTTAAACATGATCAATTTGAAGGTAAAGGAGTATTAAATAATACTATTTCTTGTATTATCTTTGAAATGCTTGAAAAAGCTGGAATTAAGACTCACATGATTGAAAAAATCAATGAGAGAGATATCAGAGTTAAAAAAGTAGAAATCTTCCCATTGGAAGTTATCGTTAGAAATATTACAACAGGATCTTTTTGTAAAAGATTAGGAGCGCCAGAAGGAATTGTATTAGATGAGCCAATCTTTGAGTTGAGTTATAAAAATGATGAATATGGTGATCCACTTATTAATGAAGATCATGCAGTTGCATTAAAACTATGCAATCGTGAAGAATATGCATTTATTAAAGAAACAACTTTAAAAATCAATGATTTATTGAAAGAATTCTTCTTATCATTTAATTTAAAATTAGTTGATTTTAAGATTGAATTTGGTAAAACAGATGATGGTGAAATTCTGTTAGCTGATGAAATTTCTCCAGATAGCTGCCGTTTATGGGATGTTGAAACAAACCAAAAATATGATAAAGATGTGTTTAGACAAGATATTGGAGATTTAATTGAAACTTATACAGCTGTATTAGCAAGAATGCAAGCTAAATAGGAGGAAAAATAATGGATTATAAAAAAGCTGGTGTTGATATTGAAGCAGGTTATAAATCAGTTGAATTGATGAAAAAGCATGTAAAAGAAACAATGCGACCTGAAGTATTAGGTGCCATTGGTGGATTTGCAGGAGCATTTGATTTAAGTAGTATTAAAAAAATGGATGAACCTGTTTTGCTGTCTGGTACTGATGGATGTGGTACAAAAGTCAAATTAGCATTTATAATGGATAAACATGATACAATTGGAATAGATGCAGTTGCAATGTGTGTGAACGATATTGCTTGTTCTGGTGGTGAACCATTGTTTTTCTTAGACTATATTGCCTGTGGTAAAAATTATCCTGAAAAGATAGCTGCAATCGTTAGTGGTGTAGCTGAAGGATGTAAACAATCAGAATGTGCATTGGTTGGTGGTGAAACAGCAGAACATCCAGGATTAATGCCTTTAGATGAATATGATTTAGCTGGTTTTGCAGTTGGTGTTGTTGATAAAAAGGATATGATTGATGGAAGAAATATTAAATCTGGAGATGTGTTGATTGGTATTGCTTCTAGTGGAGTCCATAGCAATGGTTTTTCTTTAGTACGTTCTGTATTTGAAATGACAAAAAAATCTTTAGATACATATTATGATGAATTAAATCAGACTTTAGGAGAGGCTTTAATTACACCTACAAAGATCTATGTTAAAGCTTTAAAAAATATTAAGAATAATGGTGTAACAATAAAAGGATGTTCTCATATTACTGGAGGAGGTTTCTTTGAAAATGTTCCAAGAATGCTGCCAGAAGGTGTGAGAGCTGAAGTGAAGAAAGATAGTTATCAAGTACCAGCTATTTTTGGTTTGATTCAAAAGGCTGGAGATATAGCAGAAGATATGATGTACAATACATTTAATATGGGTATTGGTATGGTTCTAGCAATTGATAGTCAGAATGTAGAAAAAACAATGAAAGCTATTCGTGAAGCTGGAGAAGAATGCTATGTCATTGGTTCTATTAAAGAAGGAAACAAGGGTATAGATTTATGTTAAATATAGCAGTTTTTGTATCAGGAGGAGGAACTGATTTACAGTCTATCATTGATGCGATTGATAGAGGTGAAATCAATGGACAAATCAAACTAGTTATTTCAAATAGAATGAAAGCTTATGGTTTACAAAGAGCAAAAGATAAAGGTATTGAAACAGTAGTTGTTAAAAAAAATGATGCAAAGATCATCGAACTATGTCAACAAAGAGATATTGATTTAATTGTTTTAGCTGGATATTTAGCTATTTTAACTGATGAATTAATTGATGCTTATCCAAATAAGATCATTAATATTCATCCATCTTTAATACCTTCATTTTGTGGACCTGGATTTTATGGGATGCACGTACATGAAGCTGTATTAGAAAGAGGTGTGAAGGTTTCTGGAGCAACTGTTCATTTTGTTTCTGCAGTTGTTGATGGAGGACCAATCATTAAACAAGTTGCTTGTGATATTTCAGATTTAAAAACAGCTCAAGATATTCAAGCACGAGTTTTAGAAATTGAACACAAGATCTTACCTGAGGTTGTAGGATTGTATTGTGATAATCGAATATTTATTAATAATGGAAGGGTGGAAATACAATGAAAAGAGCATTAGTTTCTGTGACTAATAAAGAAGGTATTGTTGATTTTGCGAAAGGTTTAGTTAATTTAGGGTTTGAAATTGTATCTACTGGTGGAACTTTAAAAGTTATTAGAGATGCTGGTATTGATGCTATTGCAATTGATGATGTAACTGGTTTTCCTGAAATCTTAGATGGAAGAGTAAAGACATTACATCCTAAGGTTCATGGAGCATTATTATTTAGAAGAGATTTAGAAAGTCATGTTCAAACAGTTAAAGAACATGATATTACTCCAATTGATTTAGTTTGTGTAAACTTATATGAATTTGAAAAAGCATTAAAGAATGGGAAACCGATAGAAGAAATGATTGAAAACATTGATATTGGTGGCCCTTCAATGATTAGAAGTGCAGCAAAGAATTTTAAAGATGTATTAATTGTTACTGATCCGTCTGATTATAATAAAGTTTTAGAAGCTATTGAAAATAAAACAGACGATTATGATTTTAGATTGAATTTAGCTTATAAAGCATTTAGTGTAACTGGTGCTTATGATTCAATGATTTCACGTTATTTTGCTGGAGTTGTTGGTGATGAATTCCCTGATATTTTAAATATGTCTTATAAGAAAGTTGAACATTTAAGATATGGTGAAAACTCTCAACAAGGAGCAAATAAATATGAGGATTCATTCGTTCAAAATTCTTTATTAGATTATGAACAATTAAATGGAAAAGAAATTTCATTTAATAATGTTAATGATTTATATGGTGCAGTTGCTTGTGTAAGAGAATTTGGTGATCAAATCGTTACTGCTGCGATTAAACATTCAACACCTTGTGGAGTAGCTATTGGAAAAACAGGCTATGAATCTTACATGAAAGCATATGAAGCTGATCCACAATCTATCTTTGGAGGAATTGTTGCAGTAAACTATAAGATTGATAAAGAAACAGCTTTAGAAATGAAGAAAATCTTCTTAGAGATCGTTGCTGCTCCTGATTTTGATGATGAAGCTTTAGAAATTCTAAAGAAGAAAAAGAACCTACGTATCTTAAAATTAAAGAATTTAGATGCAAGAGAAGCTAAATACGATATTAAATATTTAGAAGGAAAAGTTTTAATACAACAATTGAATACTAAGATGATTGATGAAATGAAAGTTGTTACAGAAGCTAAACCTACTCAAGAACAATTAGATGATATGATTTTTGGTATGAAAGTTGTTAAGTATGTAAAATCAAATGCTATATGTATTGTAAAAAATGGTGTTACTTTAGCTATTGGAGGAGGACAAACTTCAAGAGTATGGGCTTTGGAAAATGCTATTCATAATAATCCAGATAAAGATTTCAATGGTGCAATTCTTGCTAGTGATGCTTTCTTCCCATTCAATGATTGTGTTCAAGTTGCTGCTGATGCTGGCATTAAAGCAATTGTTCAACCAGGAGGAAGTATTAGAGATCAGGACTCTATTGATTTATGTAATGAAAAAGATATTCCAATGGTATTTAGTGGATACAGACATTTTAGACATTAGGAGATATAGAAATGAAGGTATTAGTTATTGGTAGTGGTGGTAGAGAACATGCCATCAGTTATAAATTAGTACAAAGTAAAAAGGTAGATCAATTATATGCAATTCCAGGTAATCCTGGGATTGCAGAAATTGGAGAATGTATCGATGGTAGTGTAGAAGATAATGATTTTGTTGTTCAATTTGCAAAAGATCATCAGATTGACTTAACTGTTATCGGACCTGAAGTTCCTTTATGCAATGGTTTAGCTGATGCTTTAGAAAAAGAAGGTTTAAAAGCATTTGGACCGAAAGCTCATGCAGCTACATTTGAAGGAAGCAAAGCATTTACTAAAGAATTCTTATATAAACATAATATTCCTACGGCTGCGTATAAAGAAGTCAATACTTATGCTGAAGCTATCGATGCACTCAAAGATTTTAGCTATCCAGTTGTTGTTAAAGCTGACGGTTTAGCTGCTGGTAAAGGTGTGGTAATTGCTGAAAATGAAGCAGATGCAAAAGCTGCATTAAAAGAAATGATGGTAGACTCAGTTTTTGGAACTGCTGGAAATAAAGTTGTTTTAGAAGAATTTTTGACAGGTTTTGAATGTTCATTATTATGTTTTGTTGATAATGATACCATTGTTCCTATGGTTTCTGCTAAAGATCATAAACAAATATTTGATGGTAATAAAGGTCCTAATACTGGAGGAATGGGAAATGTTTCTCCTAACCCATTTTTAGAGAATATGGATCAAGTATTAAAAGAAACGATTACTGATCCATTTATGAAAGGTATTAAAGAAGATGGAATTGATTTTAGAGGATGTTTATTTATTGGCTTGATGATTAAAGATGGAGAAGCTAAAGTTTTAGAATATAATGTTCGTTTTGGTGATCCTGAAACACAAGTTATTATGTTACGTTTAGATAGTGATTTATATGATATTATGGGAGCATGTGCTACAAATAATCTTAAGAATGTTGAAGTCAAATGGAAAGATCAGACTGCATTTTGTTTAGTTCTTGCAAGTGAAGGATATCCAGGGAGCTATCCAAAAGGGTTAGAAATTACTGGTATAAATGATGTTGATGATGATATTGTTGTATTCCATGCTGGAACAGCTATAAAAGATGGTAAGTTAGTAACAAATGGTGGTAGAGTTTTAAATATTTGTACTTTGGGTTCTTCTTTAGAAGATGTTAGAGAAAGAGTTTATAAAGCTGCGAAAGTTATTGATTTCAAAGGAAAATATTATAGAAAAGATATTGGATTAATATAGAAAGGATACATTTATGTCAGTTAAAAGAATCTATGTAGAAAAACGCTCAGAATATGCGACAGAGGCGAAGGAAGTCTTAGAAGATTTAAATATACAATTAGATTTACATATTAATACATTGCGTATTGTTCATAGATATGATTTACAAGGTGTATCAGATGATGTATTGAAACAAGGGATTAATACAATTTTATCTGAACCTATGGTTGATAATGTTTATGAAGAATGTTTTCCTGTTAGTGAGAAGGAAAGGTATTTTGCGATTGAATATTTACCAGGGCAATATGATGTAAGAGCAGATTCATGTAATCAATGTTTTGAAATCTTAACTGGAAGTTCAACAACAAAGGTTAAATGTGCGACTGTTTATGTTATCTCAGGCGAAGATAATTTAGAAGCTATTCAAAAATATTTAATCAATCCAGTTGATTCACATTTAGCTTCATTAGATAAACCAGATCATTTGGATGATCAAAAAGTGGAAGTAAAACCAGTTCCTATCATTGAAGGTTTTAATGAATTTACAAAAGAAAATTTAGCAAAGTTTATTCAAGATAATGGAATGGCTATGTCAGTTGAAGATTTACAAGTTACACAAGATTATTTTAAAAATGAAGAAAAAAGAAATCCAACAGAAACTGAACTGAAAGTTTTAGATACTTACTGGTCTGATCATTGCCGTCATACAACATTTGGTACAGTTATTACGGGAATTGATATCGAATCAGGAAATTTTAAAGAGATATTGGAAAAAGATATTGATGATTATAAAGCAAGTCGTCATTATGTATATGGAATTGAAACTGATCGTCCTATTACTTTAATGGATTTAGGAACAATTGGAGCTAAAGAATTACGTAAAGCTGGCTATTTAGATGATATGGAAGTATCAGATGAAATTAATGCCTGCTCAATTGAAATAGATGTTCATACAAATGAAGGAACTGAAAAATGGTTATTGATGTTTAAAAATGAAACACATAACCATCCAACAGAAATCGAACCCTTTGGTGGAGCTGCTACTTGTTTAGGTGGATGTATTCGTGATCCATTGTCTGGTAGAGCTTATGTATATCAGTCAATGCGTATCACAGGGGCTGGTGATCCAAGAACAGCTACAAAGGATACTATGAAAGGTAAACTTCCACAACGTAAAATTTGTCAAGAGGCTGCTCATGGTTTTTCTTCTTATGGAAATCAAATTGGTTTAACAACAGGTTTCGTTCATGAAATCTATGATGAAGGTTATCTAGCAAAACGTATGGAATTAGGTGCTGTTGTTGCTGGTGCACCTAAAGAACAAGTTCTACGTTTAACACCAAAACCAGGACAAATTGTTTTATTGATTGGTGGTAGAACTGGTAGAGATGGAATTGGAGGAGCAACTGGTTCTTCTAAATCTCATGAATTAAAGACAACTACAACTGCTGGAGCAGAAGTTCAAAAAGGTAATCCAGTAGAAGAAAGAAAAATACAAAGATTATTTAGAAATAAAACATTATCATCTAAAATTGTTAGATGTAATGACTTTGGAGCTGGTGGAGTTTCAGTTGCTATTGGTGAATTAGCTGATGGTTTAAAAATTAATTTAGATGAAGTTTTAAAGAAATATGAAGGGTTGACAGGTACAGAGCTTGCTATTAGTGAATCACAGGAACGTATGGCTATTGTGATCAATAAGGAAGATAAAGCTTATTTTGAAGAGGAATGTACAAAAGAAAACTTAGAGGTTAAAGAAGTTGCAGCAGTGAGCGAAGAAGCAAGACTTGTGATGTATCATCAAGGTCAAACAATCGTTGATTTATCGAGAGAATTTTTAAATCAAAATGGAGCAAAACGTTATCAGAATGTTGAAATTAAGTTACCTGATTTTGAAAATTCTCCTTTAAATGTGCCAGAAAAAACAGATTTTAAAGAAACATTAAAAGATACATTGAGTTCTTTACTTGTATGTAGTCAAAAAGGATTAGTTGAACGTTTTGACAGTTCTATTGGTAATGGTACTGTTTTATCTCCTTATGGTGGGAAAACATTAAGAACAGAAACCGAAGGTATGGCTGCTTTACTTCCTGTATTGAATAAAGAAACAACAACTTGTTCATTATTTTCTTATGGATATAATCCATTAATATCAAAATGGTCACCATATCATGGAGCTATGTATGCAGTTGTTGAATCAGTAAGTAAGATAGTAGCAATGGGAGGAGATTATCATAAGATTCGTTTCTCTTTCCAGGAATTCTTTGAAAAATTATTGGATAAGCCAGAACGTTGGGGTAAACCAATGTCTGCATTACTTGGAGCTTATAGAGTTCAAAAAGAATTAAAATTACCATCAATTGGTGGTAAAGATTCGATGTCAGGTTCTTTTGAGGATATTTCTGTTCCACCAACATTAGTTTCATTTGCGATAGTAGCTAGTGAAGTTGATGATGTTTTAACACCTGAAATCAAAAAGGCAGGGCATACATTAGTTGAAATTACTTTAAATCATGATCAATTTGGTATTTATGATTTTGAACATTTACAAAAACAGTATGATGCTATTTCTCAATTAATTAAGGATAAGAAAGTTTATAGTGCATATACAATTAAAGATGGTGGTGTTTTAGAAGCAATTTCTAAAATGGCATTTGGTAATAATATTGGAGTAGAATTTGCTGATGAAAAATTATCATCATATATAGCTAAGAACTATGGAAATATTATTTTAGAAGTAGAAAACACTGATGTATTGAAAGAAATTGATTATCGTGTTGTAGGTACAACAATTGATGATCCTGTATTGTCTTATCATAATGAAATTGTTACATTAGATGAAGCATATCAGTGGAATAAAACTCCTTTAGAAGAAGTTTATCCAACTGTTGTGAAAGCTCCAACAAAGCAGTTAAGAGTTGCTAATGAAACACAAAGAAGTACATTAAAATGTGCAAATCCTGTTGAAAAACCATTAGTGGTTATTCCTGTTTTCCCAGGTACAAACTGTGAGTATGATAGTGAGCGTGCTTTTAGAAAAGCTGGTGCCGATGTTAAACAGGTGCTTATTAGAAATAAGACTGAACAGATGTTAAAAGACTCTATTTTGGAATTGAAAGAAGCAATCGATCAGGCTAATATTGTTATGCTTCCAGGAGGATTTAGTGCTGGAGATGAACCAGAAGGTTCAGGTAAATTTATTGCTACTGTATTAAAAAATCCAATGTTAAAAGAAGCGATAGAAAATCTATTGCATAAACGTGATGGTTTAATGATTGGTATATGTAATGGTTTCCAGGCATTAATTAAATTAGGATTATTGCCATATGGTCATATTAAAGAAATGGATAGGAATGATCCTACATTGACTTTTAATACAATTGGTCGTCACTTATCTCAAATGGTTGATACTAGAATAGGTTCTGTTAAATCACCATGGTTAGCTAATGTAAAGGTTGGAGATATTCATACTATTCCTATTAGTCATGGTGAAGGACGTTTTGTTGCTCCTAGTGAAGTTATTGAAGAATTATTTGATAACGGACAGGTTGCTTTCCAATATGTAGATGATCAGGGAAATCCTACTATGGAAGCACCATATAATCCAAATGGTTCAATGTATGCTATTGAAGGAATTATTTCAAAAGATGGTAGAATCATTGGTAAGATGGGACATAGTGAACGTCAAGGTGAAAACAGATTTAAAAATATTTATGGTGAAATGGATCAGTTATTATTTGAAGCTGGTGTAAATTATTTTAAAGGTGGTAAGAAATAATGAATCAAGCAGAATTTGAGAGTAAAACCCTTTGTCCTTTAGATGGTCGTTATGGTTTTGTAAGAGATGTTTTAGGCGATTATTTTAGCGAATACGCTTTAGTGAAATATCGTGTTTTTGTTGAAATTCAATGGTTGAAGTTTTTGATTGAAAATGTTGAAAGTGATATTTTAGCAAAGTTTGATAAAAGCAAATTGAATGAAATTGAAGCTATTTCTTCCAAGTTCAATTATAATTCTTTTAAAGCAATCAAAGATATTGAAGCTACAACTAGACATGATGTAAAAGCTGTAGAATATTTTATTGGAAATACTTTAAAAGAAATGGGATATGATTATTTGATTAGTTTTGTACATATTGGATGTACTTCTGAAGATATTAATAATACATCATATGCTTGTATGTTAAAATATGGATTGAAAGAAGTATGGTTACCTAGAGCAAAAGAGTTTGCAGATATTATAGATCAATGGGCTATTGAACACAAAGATGATGCGATGTTAGCTCATACTCATGGACAGCCTGCTACACCTACAACTATTGGTAAAGAATTTAAAGTTTATGCATATAGATTATATTCAAGTATTGAAAATATAGAAAACATTCAGATAAAAGCTAAATTTAATGGTGCTACAGGAAACTACAGTGCAATTTTAACTGCTTTTAGTAATATTGATTGGCAAAAAAAGGCTAAAAAATTTGTTGAAGAATATTTAGGATTAACTTTCAATCCTTTGACTACTCAAATAGAATCACATGATTATACTTGTCATATTTTGGATGGAATACGTCATTTTAATAATGTACTTGCAGATTTTGATGTTGATATGTGGTTATATATTTCTATGGAATATTTTAAACAAATTCCTGTTGCTGGAGAAGTAGGAAGCAGTACAATGCCACATAAGGTTAATCCAATTCGTTTTGAAAATAGTGAAGCAAATATTGATATGTCTAATAATATTTGTGTAGCATTATCAAATAAATTGCCTAAATCACGTATGCAAAGAGATTTATCTGATTCTTCATCTCAAAGAAATATTGGATTAGCTTTTGGATATTCAATTCAAGCAATCAATGAAACGAAGAATGGTTTAGCAAAGTGTGTTGTTAATAAAGAAAAACTTGCTAGCGATTTAAATGAAAAATGGGAAGTTTTAGCAGAACCTATCCAAACAATGTTAAGAAAATATGGAATACCAGATGCTTATGATCAGTTAAAAGCTTTAACTAGAGGAAAGAATATTTCTAAGGAAGATATTTTAAAATTTGCAGAAAGCTTGGAAATATTATCTGATGAAGATAAATCTACATTAGTTAATATGACTCCAGCTTCATATATTGGTTTAGCTGCAAAATTAGCTGAAACTAAACTAAAATAACACTCACATTCGTGAGTGTTATTTAGTTTGTCTTGGTGATATAGCACTGCTTTTTATAAAACGATATACCATATCCTACTGCATGAAAATATC
>CAZWZD010000013.1:0-11409 GCA_964638235.1 uncultured Erysipelotrichales bacterium | reverse complement strand
TCATCTATGACACTATTTACATATAGTCTTTTATCTTTTGAAGAATTATATTTTAAAGCTAATGGGAATCCACCCTCTAAAATATAATTAATTAATTCTTGATCTATATTTGGATTAACTTCTATATCTAAAAACTTTTTCATACCAATATACTCGTCAAAAGTAAGTGTTGTCATTGCAAATTCGATATAGCGTCCTGTGAGTTTAGTAACCAATTCACCCGAAAGTAGGTAACTATTACTTCCTGTAATGAAAATAGAAAAATCTCCCTCTTCTCTAAAAGCATTGATCACAGGTTCAAAATCTTTTACATTTTGAACTTCATCAATAAAAAGATATTTTGTTCCTTTAATGTATTTTGTCTTCGAATCAATAATTTCTTCTAGTACTTCTGGTTTATTTACAGTTAAATATGGTCTTTTATCAAGGTGAATAAAAACTATATTATCTTGTTTAACATCATCTTTTAGTAATTCTTCTTCAATCATTTGGAGGAGTGTCGATTTGCCGCAGCGACGTACCCCAGTAATAACTTTTATCATTTCAGTATCATGATAAAAACCTCTGATTTTTTTTAAATATTTTTCTCTAAAGTATATCTGTTTCATATATATCACCACTATAAGTATACCATAAAGAGCAAGATAACTAAACTTTTTTTAATATTTTTAAAATTAGTTTAGTTAAATCTACATTTCATATCTATTGAAATATTATCATTCACTTTAATAATAGTTGATAAAAAAATGACCAATGATGTATACAACTACAAATTTATGATATAAGAATTGTCCAAATTGTAGATACGAGAACATAGTTAATAAACATAGAAACAGCATAAACATGAGTATATGTTCATATTTATGCTTCGCTTATGATTATGCATTTTCATTTACTTCCTACTTAAAATAATATTTTATATAAATGGTGCTAAGTATATAGGCATAAATTGTATATTTTTTTCTTGATGATAGTCTTTTTGTGAAAAGATATAGCAATTGTTTATATGCTTTGAATATTTTTTTGCAAATTTCTGAATTGATTCATATTTTCCTAGTCCTGATGATTTTACTTCTATAGCAGAAATCTTACTTCCGTCTGAAATCAAGAAATCCACCTCATAGTAATGAGTACTATTCTTTTTTTCCCATGTATGATAATATAATTCTCGATCCTTTGAAACTAATAATTGTGCCATTAAATTTTCATATAAGTATCCTAGATTTGCTGGCAACTTATCAGAAAGTAGTTTAGCATATATTTCATTTTCTATAATAGGTCTATCTATAAACATAAGTGTCACAAATAATCCTGTATCAGATAAATAAAGTTTATAACTTTCTAAATCTTTTGTAGATGATAAACTTACTTTTGGATCATTCGAATTATAACATGGTAATACAGTTTTAGAATCAATTAAATCAAATAATAATTCTTCCTCTCTAGCTGTGACTCTTTTTCCTAATGCAGTTGAAATACGATATTTTTTCTGATCTTTTGCTAACTGTGCAGGTATTGAATGATATAATGCTGATATTTTACCTGATGGATCTATTTTTTTAAAAACTTCCTCATATAGATTAATAATCTGTCGTTTTACATTATCTATGATAGAAAAATTATTTCCTTGAAGATAAGCTTCAACTGCTTGTGGCATACCTCCAACTGCCATATATATTCTAATATCTCTCATTAGTTTTCTATTTACTGCTTGACCAACACTTGTTTTCATATCAAACAACTGTTTTAATTGAGTATAATTGTTTCCAGTTGCATCACAGAATTCTTCATAATCCATGGGATACACCTGTATTTTCATTTCTTCAGAAGGGATTAAGATATCTTTAACATTCTTTTTTATTGATATTAGTGATCCAGTTTCAATATAATGATATCTACCATCTTTTACCAAGTGCTTAATAGCTTGTCTAGCTTTAGGAAATAATTGTACTTCATCAAAAATGATAACTGAATCATGCTCATATAAATTAATTCCAGTAATTGCCTGCAACCTTAAGAAAAACATATTCAAATTACTAATATCATCAAAACAAGATAATATATCATTTGAAGCAATAGAAAAATCTATAAGAATATATGATTTATACTCGTTTTCTGCAAATAACTTAGCAATTGTTGATTTTCCTACACGTCTAGCCCCTTCTAACAAAACTGCATAACTATCAGCATAATTGAACTTCCAATCGACTAACTTATCATAAGCTTTTCTTTTAAAATACACTATTATCACTCCTATATTATTCATTTCTTCAAAATTATTTTATATCAAACAATACATTTCTTCAATATTATTTTTTAAAAAAAGTGACATTTATTCAAAATATTATAATTATTTTTTAAATATACATTCTATATTATGATTTATTAAGTTATTATTATTCACTTTTATCTTTATTTTTGAATGAAAACAAAATAACATAAACGTAGATATATTTAAACAATTTATAATAGACTCATCATATACTTAACATTTATACGCAATGATAATTTTTCTCAATTGATTTATATTAATATTGTTAATTCTTACTAGATTATTCTATTAATTTCTAATAAAAATCATACTCATATTAATGTCATTTTAGTACCACTTTCCTTATATAAAAGAAAAAACCTTGAATTTATCAAGGCTTTTGTTTATTGATTAATCACCAACATAAGGTAAAACGTTTATTTATCGTTTTATCTGGAATAAAATCGTTAATTTAATTTGAAAAAATGTATTTTTTGTGGCTATTTTTAATTATCGTGTGCAACTGTCAATTAAGTTTTTGAAAACTTTCACGTATAAATCACGTATAAACGCATGTTTTATAGGTCATTTTTACGCAAAAGCCACCAAAAATGGCCTTGTTTTTTGATGTGCTTAAATTCAGTGCATCTTTACCTATTTTTTTCACGTATAAAAGCAAAAATGAGAGATGCAGGAATACTCCCACATCTCTACGTTTTGTTTAAACTACACTGAGGCCACTGGTTCTTTCCATGTGATATCCATAATTGGATTATGAGTAAGAAAGTCAATTGTTTTAGGTGCATTAATATAATATCTACTACCAATCTTCATATAAAACACCTTTTCTTCTCTTAACAATTTCCTTACGCAGCATTCACTTAATCCAGTATGTTTAGCGAATTCTCTTACAGTCATAATTTCTTTTTCAACTCGTTTTTCCATATTTAATAATTCTCCTTTTCCTTGATAAACTCATTATAGAGTTTCTTCTTAAATAAAGATAAGGTACAAATCAATGAATGAACTTGTATGTCTTTCTTCTTATATATCTAATACTTTGATCAATTGATTTACGAATAGCACTATAAGAAACTTGTTCAACTTCAGCAATTTCCACATTTGACATTTCTAAATAGTACTTCATATATAGACGTCTTTGTTGGATTGCAGTTAAATCTTTTGTTACTTGTTCTAGTTCGTGATATAACTGATTTCTTTGATTAGCCATTTGTGTTGATGATGGATCAGGTAATGATTCAACATCAACATCTACTATTGGCCAATATAATAATTTAGCCATTGGAATTCCTTTCCTCTTATATAGTTCATGTTATTTTTTCAATATCAGCAACGACATATCCCATTATTAGTCGTTCATTTGATGATGATCAAGCAGGGATCTTAGTTATCCTACACAATCCTTTGACTTGCGACGGTTGTTATCACGCTCGAGTTAAAGCTAATTGTATGTATCATTATATTTGATTTGCGAAAATGCAAAACTATGGAATGGACTGATATCGCCTTTATTCTTTTTTCAATGTACTAGCAAAGGATTAAAAAAACACCCTTCATTATATAAGATAAAATGAAAGGTGTTTTTAAGTTGTTTTATATTTTTTTTATTTTATTTAATTTGTTAATTAATTCACTCTTATAATCTGAACTTAAATATTTCGATTTCATCATTCCAATTGCCATTCCGGTGATAAAACCTTGTTCAAAATCATAATACCTGTACAATGATGATAATGCATTATTAGCAAAAAAGAAATCATCAACTATTTGATCTATATCTTTTTTGCTATTAGATCCCTGCTTAAGCATTGTTTTTAGCTTTTTTTCCAGATCCACAAGTTTTCCAGTTAGCTCACCATACTTTTCATCATCAAAGATAGCATCATTGTTTGTATCTCCAACATATAAATCATACATTATCCTAATCAACTGATCCATTATAACATCTCCTTTAATACTTACATAATAAAGGAAATTAATAGTGATTACTAATGTACAAATTATTAATCATCATAAATGTCTTGAAATATTGTTGATTTATACAAATATCTTTCTTGCTGTATCTGTTGATGCAAAGTAAGTTTATGTATATTTCTAGTTTCTTTCAAATATCTAGGTAAAGATTCATAGGGAACCAATGCTAAAAAATCTTCTTCTTTTTTATATTTACTTTTTCAAATTATATTAGATTTCAATTTTATATTAGACATACATGTTACCTACCTCATAAAATCCAATCCAAAACATAATTGATATACTTCTTTATTAATTCTAATTGATGTTGCCTCATTTCTTGACATTCCAGGATAAATAGCAACATAACTATACCCTCTTATTTTTAGAATGATATCTTTATCAATAATCGCTTCAATAACTATCTCATCTCCATAACCAATTGAACAAAACCAGTAGAATCAACACGGCGATTCCTGTTACCATAGTTCCTATAATACATTTCTTTAATCCATAATATTCTAATAAATTTTGAATCTGTTCCTCTAGCCGTTTAAAATTTTTTTATACAATTTTCTTCTTTTTACATGATCTTACATCCTTATCTGTCTAGTTCATCTATATACCATACTTCCGATAAAGCTGTTTCCAATACCTTGATGCATCAAATGATTTTACAAAAGGTCCGTATTTACCATTTATAGTATATTGCTTTGATTTCATCAAAATACAAACTCTTTTTGCTCTGCTTACACACACAAAGCACATTCTATTGCATTCTTCCAAATCTTTTAGATCATCGCTTTTTAAAGTAAACCAACCGGGAAAATGTCCTTCTTCCATCCCCATTAATACAACAACCTCAAACTCCAACCCCTTAGAACTATGTCTTGTAGTAATAGAAATTTGATTTTTTGGCTTACCCAATTTTGAAAATTTACTTGTATCATAATTTTTATATTTTTCGTCTAATACTTCCTTATAAAGATTCCCTAAGTTTTCCAATTCATCAGGCATCTGTTCTAAATCTTTTAGTAAGGAAACAACATCCAACGCTTTATACATATATCTCAACCACTCTTTTAATGAGTTTTTATATTCAACACTAGCAGTTAATATTTCCAAAAGTTGCTTTCTTTTTTCCACATCCTCTTTTTGGCTAATATATAAATCAGCTTTTTTCATAAGAATAATACCTTTCCAATAATTATAAATATCATTGAAAAACACCGCAGTATTATCATTTACCCAAAAAGCACAATCCTCTAGCCATTTAACAAAATCAGTCCTATTGAACGTGTGCGTAGAGATGTAATAAGGAATATCATACTCTATACACTTCGCAGCTAATGCTGTGCATTCATCCCTTTTTCCAAGTAATACTGCAATTTCCTCTAATGGAATATCACATTTCACACATTCAGGAACTATGTTTTTTAAAAAATATTCATACTGGTCTTCAAGCCCCATATTACACTCAATAAAGCGATATTCTGCTTGTTCATCTTGTCGTGTTGCCGCATGATAATTTCTAGGAATAGATAATACTGTCTCTGCCCCATCAACAATATCTTGATTACTTCTATAATTATTTTTAAGTTCTATAGAGATGACATCTTCTCTATCATATAACTCCACCAGATAATCAGGTATTGCTCCTGAGAATTTATATATAGATTGATCTGGATCACCTACTGCAAAAATCTTTATATCCGTCTGATTAAACAAAGATAATACCATTTCATGTAATGGTTTTCCTAAATCCTGATATTCGTCAATTACAAGCCATGGATATTTTGCACTTAAACAAGCTCTTACATATTCATGTTCCTGAATTAATTTAGTAGATATAATAATAACTGTTTCAAAATCAATGTAACCAGCTTCGAATAATAATCTTTCATATTCAGCCGCAACATTCTTCGCATCTTCATTGTGTATTACTTCAACCTCACTGCTTCCTTGTATTTGTAATGAACGTTGTTTGTTCATTCCTTCTATCGTAAGATAAGAATTTGTTCCCACTTTATCTTTAGCTTGTGAAAACAACTCTTTTTTTATCTTATCTGGAATAATTTTTATTGGCATGGGAATTCCACAATCATATAGTTCTGCGAAGTTTCCAAGTATTTCAGAAACACAAAATGAATGAACTGTACCTAAGAAAACATTTTTGCGTTTCTTATAGCCCAACTTTTCTAATCTCTCCTTAAATTCCCTTGCAGCTTCATTACTAAATGTAAGACACGCTAATCCCTGCGGTTCCTTGATGTGTCCGTTTAGCAATTTCATGATTTTCAACGTAAGAATAGTAGTCTTTCCACTACCAGGGCCCGCAATAACCACGGTACTGTCATCTGCATCATATGCAGCTTTTTGGTATTCATCAGATGAGATTCTCTCCAACATCTTTTCATAATAGATCATATTATTCATCTACTTTCTCGTATATGTAATCAATTGCTTTTTTAATGTAATCAGGAATATGTCCTTTTCGACATTTTACTGCTAGTTTTTGAGAAAATCTTCCCTTTCCAATGCCATTACTTTCTATTTTTTTCAAACATTTCCAATATTGACCCGTTTCTATTTCGTTCTTAAAGTTTGCTTTTTGCGTATCTTTTCCTGTCGTTAATTCATTAAACAAATTAATTATTATCTGAGTAGATAATTGATTTCCGTGACAATGTTCCATCATGTCAACTTCAAATGTATAGTTTCCAACAAATATTCCAAGAGTTCTATACAATTCATATTCTGCAGCTACGTCCTTTGGGATTTCATCTTCCGTTTTTATTCCTAATTCCAAAATGGTTTTCTTAATAATTTCCAATCCAAGATAACCTATTTTTTCATCCTCTTCAACCGTGTCTGCATACATGATATGATATTCCCTTTCTTCTTTTCCCTTTGGTATATGATAAAAGTCACCATCAGTAATTACAGCATATGGAATATCTAAACACCTTAACATTTTCATATATGGTTTGAAATTTGTACAATTTACATTACAAATAATAATTCCCTTTTCATCCAAAGGCTTTCCTAGTAATTCGGCAAATCTAGGAACTAAGTATTCTTCTGCAATTCCTTCAACTAAAATCACAGCTTTTCCAAGATAAATTTCACCACGCTTTACATCCAAATATCTTTCAACATCAAGAAATTCGCCTTCATCCATTGGCATATCAGCAGTTGCATGTACTATTGTCCCCGCATCTTTGCTTGGATGTAAATGCACAATGGAATTAATAGGAGAAATAGCTGTTATATGCGTTGAATGTGTAGTAAGCAATACAGAATTATTGCTTTTCTGTATAACATCCTTAAAAACAAGTCGTTGATTAACAGGATGCAAATGAGCTTCGGGTTCTTCAATTGCTAAAATTGTTACTCCCTTATTTGTGGGAGTATGTTGATTCATAAATTTATAAATTTCCTTCTTCTGCTGATCAGTTATATCCTGACTCAAAAAATAATTGCCATTACCTGTTTGTTCGTATACAGCTTTCAAAATATCACTATCAGGCTTTTCTATTAATTCTTGATACTTTGAAGCTTTAAGGAATGTAGGCACAGTTTTGTCTTGTAAAGTTTGTAAAATCATTGAAATATACAAAATATTGTTCCAACCCAAGCTAATATCAGCCGCATTTCTGTTTTCCATAAGCAATTTCAAGGATGAAAGAACTTTTGTTGGATCAATTTCCATTGCCTGCAAAGAAATATTATGAATTCCTTCGCCAAGAATTGAACTAAACCTCCTATTGATGTTTTGTGTTAAATCTTCAATCTCATCAATATTTAAAATTTCTTCTCCGCTTCTTTTATATTCTTCGGCAATACGCTCCAATTCTTGTTTGTCAATAGAATACTCATCAAGCATCTTCTTTACAGGTGATAATTTTGAACTCCTGAGTTCACTTTCTACATCTCGTAATGCTTTAATCACTTTTATATTGAGATACTTTCTTTCTGTAGCACCAAATATTCGCTTTTCATCAATACCCATAAAAATTATGTATTCATATTCCTTATTCCCCATATCATCTAGGTGCGGAAAAAATCTATAGGTAATCCTGAGAGCCTCTTCTCCATTATCCATAACTGTAGCGCCTTGTAGCATTGCAAGAATAACTTTATTATTCTTGTAATTACTGATATAAATACTTATTTCTATTTCTTCATCATTTTCCATAGGATTAACTAATGTATCATTAAAATCAGACTCATCCAATCTTCTATCCTCATCAGAAAATGTAGGATCTAAAATTAGTTGTAAAGCTTTAAGAAAATTTGTTTTTCCTATATTATTTTCACCAATAATAACCTGCTTATGTCCTAATCTAACATCTACATCTTTAAAATTACGGTAGTTCTTTATTGTAACTCTTGATATGTATAAACTTTGCATTTTTCTTTCCTCCTTGTTTATCAAACAAAACACTAATTAACTTTTTTAGTTTCTGTTTTGATAAAAACTTGATTAATTATTCCACCAGTTATAAGGATATTAAAAAGTCGTTCTGTTTCAATGCCAAATATACTCTTGGTCTTAACACAAAAATAAATCAACAAAAAGTGATTATTATATGTTTTATATCTTAATATATATTGAAATTCTCCATTTTCGTTAACATTAACATCCCCTGTTATAGCATCATACTGTGAAATAATTACACCCATTTTTGATTCTTTATTTCTTTCCCACACAGTATCTTCCATCTCTTTTACAAGATCTTCACTTGGTATAATATCTACACTTATTGCCTGATTATCTGTTACATTTTTGAAAATTAGCGTTAAATCTTGCACCCCGTTTGATTCAGATACATTTATCTTTTGCTTTCCCAAATTTAGTACAACTTTTTTATCAAGCTCTTTTGCTTTCACATATTTATCAGATGGTTTTGAAACTGATACCAACTCTCCATGTATACATGTATATATATCAGCAATATGTTTTCTAACCATATTATCATTAACTATATTTTCCATTTGATACGCATTGATCTCGTTGTTTATATTCTTTTGTACTTCAAATTCAACTTGATCTATAATTTCTCCATTTTCTAGAAGACCTTCTTCCATATACTCATACATTCTATCTGAAATATTCCATAACGATTTAGCAGATTCTTCATCAAATGCTTTCAGCCTATTCTGTATCTCTTTACAAAATTTACCTGCTAATTTATTTAAACCCTGATTATTCAATTTGTATAAAGCAATTTGCCTTTCAATTAATTTGTCAACAAATGATTTACTAAATATAATACGTGGCTGTTTTATAATCTCTGTACATACATTTACATATTCATCAATGCATTTTTCATTATTTTTTACTTCATTTTTCTCTACGTAAGCTGTTTCCGAATTTATTTGAGGATGCAAAGTTGTCATAACATTGCCAGTTATATTTTCTATCAACTTCTTATATCCTTTTGAAAAATTCGTTAAATCAGCATACATTCGAGAGGCTAAGTATATTGGAAGATAAGGTTCTCCATTTATATCTGTTTCGTTTACTACTGGAATAAATTTTTCCTGTTCTGCTTTTCCATATACTAGTGGCGTTATTATTATGGATGGTAACACCTTGTATTAGAGATACTTCACCTAGTTATCTTAAATTTAGGATAATTGGATGAACGAACAATAAGACCATTCACTGTAGGTAGAACTGCCTGTTTTGTTCATCAACAAAAGGAGCAAAAGCATCAGTAACTGCATTTAGTATAGTTGAAACAGCTAAAGCGAATCAATTAAATCCGTATGATTATATAGATTACTTATTAGATATTCTACCAAACATAGATTTTTTCAATTATCCAAAAAAGCCAGGTGCTTTCCTACCATGGAATGATCAAACTCAATTTGAATTAGAATAAAGCGTTTATCAGAAATGTATAATAACTGATTAACGCTTCTTAAATACACTTTTTTATTTTGCGGTTACCCTTTAAAAATTCAATTTTAATTAAATAGGTTTATAATATCTACGTTAACTATTGTTTTTATATCAAGATTAACCACCATTAAAATTATTTTTTAATTATATTCATCATAACGGGAACTTCTTCACTATATCATATTTAAAAATATCATGTATGCTTAATATACTGATCATATATCAATCTCTCTTCAAGCAAATAACATGAATTTATTGCTTTTCTTTTACATTTGCAAATAATTTGATATATGGATGTATTCTTCTAGAAATATAGTTTTTTAAATTACTATTTTACTTATTTTTTATTAAGTCTTCTATCACTGAGCAAAAAATGCTTATTGTTTCAAAGTCATTTTGTTTATAATTTTCCAACAAAAAATTAAAGTCTATGATGAAAGTATGAATATAATCATAATCCTTTTTTAATTTAAAATCTTTCCAATCGACGTATGCATATCCTATATAACCAAAATTATAATTATTAAAATAGAGTATATTTTTATCATTTCTAAAATCAGATAATTCTTTATTATAAGGCAAGATAAAAGCATTTCTAACTTCTTTATCTTTTAATACATTGAATACATAATCTCCATATGTTATTTGCTTTTGCATTGATTGTGTATTAGGTAAATCATTTATGTCATGTGTTACACCGTATTGATACATTTTTGCATCAATTATATATGTTTTATTGTTATTCTTCAAAATCGTATCTGGCCTCAGAGATGAAGCTTTTTGTGGTGATGAATTTTTCAATTTCCAATATCCATTTGGATTATACTTTTTCTTATCTTCCCCTTTTATTCCTTCAAAAAAAGAATCAATCATTTTTTCATAAACAAAGTAATAATTTTCTATACCATAAGAATAAGAATTAGATATCATATTTTGACCTTCACTATTCGATAAAATTTTAATCATATGCTTAAATCGAAGCTTTTTCGTATCATCAAAAGTATTGTTTGATTCTTGCTTAACTTTATATATCATTTCTTTGGTTGACATTATCTGATGAACATCTATTACAATGTTATAATTGTATAACCATCCAATCTTATCTATACTTTGTTTTAAACATAATTTATATATCTGTGCAACTATGTCATTTGTTGCAGACATCTTTGAAGTAACAAGTTTATCATATATTAGATTATTATTTGAATAGAGAGGCATCCTTTTTATTGTTTTTTTCCACTCAATTTTGCCATGATTTGTTGAATACGTTTTT
>CAZWZD010000012.1:0-11729 GCA_964638235.1 uncultured Erysipelotrichales bacterium | reverse complement strand
ATGATGATATGATTGATGAGATGCATAGATTAGGAATTGAACCTGTTATTACTCTATCACATTTTGAAATGCCTTATAATTTAGCTGCTAAATATAATGGTTTTATGGATAGAAGATGTATTGAATATTTTGTAAGATTTGCTAAAACATGTTTTGAGAGATATAAAGGTAAAGTTAAATATTGGATGACTTTTAATGAAATCAATAATCAAGCTGAATGGCATGCAATGGGTGCTCATCATCTTGTTCAAGAAGGTGCTGTTCTTGTTAAAGAAGGCGATGATATTGAATATATGATGTATAAGTCAGCTCATCATGAATTGGTTGCTTCTGCATTAGCAGTTAAAGCTGGACATGAAATTGATCCTGATGCTCAAATTGGATGTATGATTGGTATGAATGGTGTTTATCCTGCTACTTGTAATCCTGAAGATGTTTTAAATGCACAACAGGCAATGCATCAAAAATATTGGTTTGTTGAAGTACATGCAAGAGGACATTATCCAAGTCATATTTTGAAGAAATTTGAAAGAAAGGGATATGATAAATTCATATTACCTGAAGATGAGAAAGCTCTTGCTGAAGGAAAAGTTGATTATATTGGATTCTCTTATTATATGAGTTATGCTACTAAATATACAGGAAGATATGGACGTTCTTTCGATTTCTCAGAGGAAGATTTTGTAAGAAATACTTATTTAAAGGCTTCAGATTGGGGATGGCAAATTGATCCAGTTGGTTTAAGATGGTGCTTAAACTGGTTTAATGATCGTTTTGAACTTCCTATGATGATTGTAGAGAATGGATTTGGTGCTTATGATAAATACATAGAAGATAATGATGAATATGTAGTAGATGATCAATATAGAATTGATTATTTATCTGCTCATATCGCTGCTATGAAAGAAGCAGTTGATTATGATGGTGTTGATTTATTAGGATATACAATGTGGGCTCCAATTGATATTGTTTCTGCTTCTACAGGTGAGTATGATAAACGTTATGGATTTATTTTTGTAAATTATAATAATAATCATGAAGGTGATTTTTCTAGAGCTAAGAAGAAATCATTCTATTGGTATAAGAAAGTTATTGAAACTAATGGTGAAGAATTATAAAACTATGGACTTAAGGTTATTGCCTTGAGTCTATTTTTATTTACAAGATAAATGAAATAATTTAAAATATAGTTATAGATAAATATAATGTTTATTAGGAGTTAGTTATGAAAGATAGAAGATTGTGCTGGTGTGGCAGTGGTAAAAAATATAAAGAATGTCATAGAGAATTTGATAAAAGATTAAAGGAATTTAAAAAGAGAGGTTATGTGGTTCCTACTCGCAATATGATTAAGAATGAAAAAGATATTGAAGGAATAAAGAAAGCTGCTGTTGTTAATTCAGGTTTGTTGGATTATATTGAAGCTCATATAAAAGAAGGTATTTCTACTGAAAATATAGATGTTATGGCTAGTGAGTATACTTCAAGGCATCACGGTGTGTGTGCTGATTATAATTATGAAGGTTTTCCTAAACATTTATGTACTTCCATTAATGATGTTGTATGTCATGGTATTCCTCATCCTGATGATATATTATTAGAGGGAGATATAATAAATGTTGATGCCACAACTATGGTTGATGGTTATTATGCTGATGCATCAAGAATGTATATGATTGGAGAAGTTGATGATGAAGCAAAAAGGCTAGTTAGAGTTACTAGAGAATGTTTATATAAAGGAATAGAAGCAATTAAACCTTGGGAAAGTACAGTTAGTGATATCGGTAGAGCTATTGAAAAATATGCTCATGATAATGGTTATAGTGTTGTAGAAGAATTTTGTGGTCATGGTGTTGGATTTCAATTGCATGAGGATCCTTATATTTATCATTATGATCCTCATTTTGAAACAGAACTTTTGGTTCCGGGAATGGTTATAACAATTGAACCTATGATTAATCAAGGAAAAAAAGATGTATGTTTAGAAGAAGGAGATGATTGGACTGTTTATACTGTAGATGGTTTGTTATCTGCTCAGTGGGAACATACTTTATTAATTACTGAAGATGGTGTTAAAATTCTTTCTAAGTAAAGGAGTAAATTTATGGAACATGATGAAACGAAATATATGTTTGCAAAAAGTATAAAAGAATTGATGGTGAATGAGTCTTTGGATAAAATTACAGTTACTGATATTGTAAAAAGAAGTGGTAAAACTAGACAAACTTTCTATCGTAATTTTAAAGATAAGTATGATCTTGTTAATTGGTATTTTGAAAAATTAGCAGATAAATCTTTTAGACAAATTAGTAATTCTTATACTTTAAAAGAAGGACTAACAAAAAAATTTACTTTTTTATTAAATGATAAAGTGTTTTTTATGGAAGCGTTTAAGTCTAAAGATTATAACAATGTTGAAAATTATGATTATCAATGTATATTAGAATTCTATTCACAAATTATAAAGAAGAAAATAGGTACTATACCTAATGATATTCAATTTTTATTAGAAATGTATTGTCATGGATCAATTACTATGACAGTAAATTGGGCTTTATCGGGAATGGTAATTCCACCAGAGGAAATAGCAGATTTATTAATATCTGCACTTCCAAAAAAGTTAGAAGAATTATTATCTGATTTAAAATAAAAAGATAGTTAAAGCTATCTTTTTCTTCGTTTATTACGTTTCTTTTTCTTAACACTTAAACCATCTTCATATCCTTTAAAATAAACATAATCAGACAATTCATATACATTAAAACCTTTTTTTGCAATAATTTGACTAGCATTGTGAGCCTTACCTTTAGATAAAGAATAAATATAGTATTTTTTATCTTTGTCATCATAGTAATCTTCAAAATCTTTAACTAATCTATAAGGCAAATTTTCAGAACCATCAATATGTCTTTCATCATATAGCACTAGTTCATCAACGTTTATAATCATTATATCATCGGTATTATTTAAATACTCTTCATAAGCTTCATTAATATCAATAACTTCAACTTTTTTTCCAAATCCAAACATCAAATTCCTCCAATCTTTTATATAATAACATTTTTATATTTATTTTTCTATTGCTTTTATATTTTTATTGTGATATTATATGTAAGCAGTAAAAATTACTGATAAAAATAGGGGCGTGGTTCAATGGTAGAGCATCGGTCTCCAAAACCGTTGATGCGGGTTCGATTCCTGCCGCCCCTGCCATGCATGTTTTTAGAGGTTAATTAAAAACAAGTCAGTGCATAAAAGATAATATGTACTGACTTTTTATTTTTTATTCATGTTGTTTAAAAACTGATATCATTTTTTTGTATTCTATTTAAGAGGTTCAAGGTCATTTTTGAATGTTTAATGAAATGTTTTATACCTATGCACTTGCACTATCAGTTGAGGAATACAAAAATAGAGCGAATATCATAAATGATATTGTAACGGCTAAATTGAATGAAGTTCACACAGGAATGGTGGGGTTGCTGGAATGATATAATAACAAAGAGAAAAATTTAATGAATTTGAAGAGCTGAAAGAAATAACAAGAAGCTGTCAAAAAAATATTTTACTATTATTAAAGAATTTTTAATGATTACTCATTGGATAAAGTAATTGGAAAAGTAAGAATATTTCAGCAATGGAAAAACTTAAAAGAATAAATATGCAAGTGGTGGTAATTTATCATCCTTTTAAATATATGCGTGAATATTTTAAGTTTTTTATGCATTATAAAAGGAGTGATGCCCACTCCTTAAATATTTCTCGTATATTTCTTTAGCCATTCTTTTTCTTCGTTATTTAAAAATGGAGAAATTGTATCATAGACTTTCTGATGATAATCATTTAATGCAATCTTTTCATCATAAGATAGCAATGTTGGATCAATACCATCTAAGTCAATAGGAACTAAAGTTAAACAACGAAATGACATAAATTGTCCATATTCATTTTTTATATCTTTTTGACATAGAAGCTCATTTTCTAATCTGATTCCATATTCACCTTCTAAATAAATTCCTGGTTCATCAGTGGTGATCATACCTTCTTCTAATGCTACTGGCTGACCATATCTAGATTTTGGTCTAAATTCATTAGGTCCTTCATGAACACATAATAAATGACCAACTCCATGACCTGTTCCACATTGATAATCAATACCTTCATTCCACATTGGAGCTCTAGCAAGTACATCTAAATCAATACCAGTCTGTCCA
Organism: uncultured Erysipelotrichales bacterium; assembly: GCA_964638235.1. Taxonomy (GTDB): domain Bacteria; phylum Bacillota_I; class Bacilli_A; order Erysipelotrichales; family Coprobacillaceae; genus MGBC113645. The sequence continues at coordinate 7,515 of CAZWZD010000012.1, read as the reverse complement.
TATAAGAATTTGATTTTTTGTAAATCTATCATTCCTTTTAATACTAATGTAAAATGTTTTCTTTGATTGTCGGTTATATCTCCTAAAACAAATGTTCTAGTAATATCAGTAGTACCATCATAATATTGTCCACCACTATCAACTAATAACAATCCTTTTGCTTCTAATTTTGAACTATGGATTTTAGTAGGGTGATAGTGCATTAATGCTGCATTTTCTTGATAAGCACTTATTGTTGTAAATGATGGTTCAATAAATAAATCTTGTTGAGCTCTCAAAGATGTTAAATAATCAGCAGCACCTAATTCATCAATATCTATCTTTCCAATATTGTTTTTTAGCCAATACATAAATTTTGTAACAGCAACTCCATCTTTGATATGAGCGTGAATTGTATTAGAAATTTCAGTTTCATTTTTAATGCATTTAAGATATTGACTAGGATTTCTTCCATTTATACAATCACAGTTAATCATACTAGCAAGCTCATAGTTTACATTACTAAAATCTAATAAAATAGAGCCTGACAATTCTTTGACATCCTTATAAATATCATAATAGCTTTTAATAGTTACACCTTGTTCATTCATTTTTTCTTTAAAAGTTTCATCATATGCATCATCCTGCAAATATAAATAAGCGTGATCTAAGGTAATTAAAGCATAAGCTAAAACAACAGGAGTGCATTCAATATCTCTTCCTCTTATATTGAAAATCCAGGCAATATCATCTAAAGTAGTAATCAAATGACTATTACATTTTTCTCCTATAAAATCATCATTTTCCAATTTAGACATATATTCTCTAATTTCTTTAAGTTTATCTTTAGTTTCTTTACCATTATACTCTGTTTCATAAACAAAAGCTTTACTACAAGACATAGGAGGTCTATTTTTCCATATTGGAGTTATTAAATCAATACATTTAATATTTAGTTTTTGATTAAAAAGTTTATTTTCTAAATCAAAAATGAATTGAGCATTCATGGTTTTTCCGTCAAAAGCTAAAACATCATTTAAAGAATCATCATCCATAAATGTAATAAGATGCTTACATAAAAACTCAGTTAAAGATGGATAGCCTTCAGTGTTCATCTTCATTAATTCAATTCCATCATACAATTCATTTGCTGCCTGAATAAAATATCTTCCATCTGTCCATAAGTAAGCTTTATCCTGAGTTACTAGCAAAGTACCAGCAGATCCAGTAAAACCAGAAAAATATTTTCTTGCTTGAAAATATTCACCAACATTCTCACTTTGATGATCATCATCAGTAGGAATAATATAATAATTAATATTATTTTCTTTCATTAATTCTTGTAATTTCTTTATCATTTCTCTTCACCTATATACTAATTTAACACAAAATCAAAAAAATATTAATAGATATTATAAAATAATTTAATCTGAATGATGAAGTTCTTTTTCTGTTATATTTTTATTTTATGTGTATAATATAAAAAAAGGAGAAAAATATGGATAGAAGATGGAATTTAAATCAATTATATGTATCTTTTCAAGATGAAAACTTTATTAATGATATAAAAGAAGTAAGTGATTTATTGGATAGTTTAAAAAAATATCCAATGTTAGAAGGTAATGAAGAAAATTTGATTAGTTATTTAAAAGATGAAAATAAACTAAATGAGAAAACGGAGAAATTATTTGGATATGTTAATTTGGTTATGAATGCTGATACAAGTAATTTAAGTGCGATAAAGTATGCTTCAAAATTAGAAAATATGATAGCTGGTTTTGCAGATACTCAATCAAAAATACAAAGATGGATTGCAGCAATTCCTTTTGAAACGATGAACGATGAATATATTCAAGAACACTTATTTATATTAAATGAAATGAAAGATAGTAGTAAATATTTGTTGAACGATGAAAGTGAAGCTGTTTTAGCAATGATGAAAACAACGGGTTCATCTTCCTGGCTAAAATATAAGGATCAATTGATCTCTTCTTTAAAAGTTAATTTAGATGGAAATGATTATCCTTTAACAGAAGTTTTAAATATGGCTTATTCAAAAGATAAACAAGTTAGAAAAAAAGCATATGAGGAAGAAGTTAAAGCTTATCAGTCAATAGAATTAGGAGTTGCAAGTGCTTTAAATGCTATTAAAGGTGAAGCTATAACAACAGCTAAACTTAGAGGATATGATTCTGTTTTAGATAGAACTTTAAAAGATTCTAGAATGTCAAAGGCTACCCTAGATGCTTTATTAAAAACAGTTAAAAAGGCATTGCCAATGTTTGAAAAATATTATCAGCTTAAAGCAAAATATTTGGGTTATGAACATGGTTTACCTTGGTATGATTTATATGCTCCTATTATTCAAGTAGATAGTCATTTTTCATATGAAGAAGGATGTGAATTTGTAAAGAAACAATTCTATTCATTTTCTAAGAATTTAGGAGATTATGCAAAAATGGCAATTGATAATGAATGGATAGATGTATATCCAAGAGAAAATAAAGTAGGAGGAGCATTTTGTCAAAATCTTCATTGTATTAAAGAAAGTAGATTTTTATTGAATTATGGTAATGATTTTAGTAATATTATAACCATGGCTCATGAATTAGGACATGGTTTTCATGGACATTGCTTAAATAATCAGAGTGCTTTGAATGCACAGTATCCAATGCCTATCGCAGAAACAGCTTCTACATTTTGTGAAACGATTGTAAAAAAAGCAGCTTTAAAGAATGCTGATATTAAAGAGAAAATAATGATATTGGATAATGAATTATCTGATTGTGCTCAAACGATTGTTGATATATATTCACGATTCTTGTTTGAAAGTCGTTTTATTGAAAAGCGAAAGGAAGGTCCGCTTAGTGTTGAAGAAATTAAAGAATTAATGGTTCATTCCCAAAAAGAAGCATATGGTAAGGGATTGGATCATGATTATTTACATCCATATATGTGGACATGGAAGCCTCATTATTATGAAGCTGATTATGCGTTCTATAATTTTCCATATGCTTTTGGTTTGTTATTATCTAAGGGATTATATGGAATGTATTTAAATATTGGTTCATCTTTTAGTTCAACTTATGAAAAATTATTATCTATAACTGGAATGATGAACTTAGAGGAAATAGGTCATACTGTAGGAATTGATTTAACTTCTGAGGATTTCTGGCAGAATTCTATTGATATTATAGATAAAGATATTTGTATGTTTGATGAATTATTAAAAAGTCTTTCTTAAAAAAGACTTTTTTTATTGACAATATATATGAGATAGTTATAGAATATATTTGTAAACGAAATAACGGATATAATTCGTAAATACGAACTTGAGGTGAGCGTATGAAAGTTAATAAGACATTGATGAGAACAATTGATATTTTGGAATTATTATCAAAAAATAAAGAAGGATATAGTTTAGCTGAAATTACTAAGATATTAAATGCTCCTAAATCTAGTGTTTTTGATATTATGAAAACATTAGTATATAGAAATATGGTTATTGAGGATCATCAGTTATTAGTAACAAAGTATAAAATTGGGCTGCAATCTTTTTTGATAGGAAGTAGTTTTTTAAATCATATTGATATTGTTGATATAGCAAGAGATGAGCTTGTTAGATTAGCTGATAAAATGAATGCTACTACATTTATGGCTGTTTTGGATGGCTATGAAATTGCCTATATATATAAATATGAATCTCAAAAAAGTATTATTACGACTGCTAATATTGGTACGAGAGGTTCTTTGCATAGCACTGGTTTAGGCAAAGTGTTGATGGCTTTTTCTGATGAAGAAACTTTTAATAATGCATTAAAGAATATAAAATTTGATGCATTTACACCTTATACTATTACTTCTATTGATGAATATAGAGATGAAATAGCAAAGGTTAAAAAGCAAGGATATGCTATTGATAATCGAGAGAATAATAATTATCAATTTTGTGGTGCAGCACCTATAAAAAATCATCAGGGTGATGTTATTGCAGCAATAAGCTGTTCTGGATTATATGATGATTTTATGAGTTTTAGTGATTTAGGAATTATTGTTAAAGAAGTTGCTGATAGGATATCAATGAAATTAGGATATATGGGAGGATAAAGAGAGTGAAAAGTCAAGATTTAAGAAAAATTGCTCCAGAATTGGATCCATTGCGAATTGGAACTGGCTGGAAAGTAGAAGATTTGGATAAAATGCAAATTTTTATTGGTAGTACATATGGTGATTCTCATCCTGGAAGTGCTCATTTAAATGAATTTGTGCATTTAGTAGAGGAAAGTTTAGAAAAGGAAAATATGAAGGGAGCTAAATATTACACAACAGATATGTGTGATGGTGAATCACAAGGTCATGATGGTATTAATTATTCTTTATGTTCTAGAGAAATGATTACTAATATGATTGAAATTCAATTTGAAGCGACTCCTTTTGATGGAGCGGTGTTCTTATCTAGTTGTGATAAAGCTTTGCCTGCTCACTTAAAAGCAATTGCTAGATTAAATGCACCTGCTATTCTTATTCCAGGAGGTGTTATGAATGCTGGTCCTAATCTTTTAACATTAGAACAAATTGGAAAATATTCTGCTCAATATCAAAGAGGAGAAATTAGTTTAGATGAGTTTAAGTATTATAAATATCATGCTTGTCCAAGTTGTGGGGCTTGCAGTTTTATTGGAACTGCTACAACTATGCAAATTATGGCAGAAGCTCTAGGTTTAGCTTTGCCAGGTACTTCTTTGCTTCCAGCCACAAGTGAAGCGTTGAAAGATGTGGCTAGAAATGTTGGTAAATATGTTAAAAATTTAGTTGAGAAGGATATTAAGCCTTCTGATATTTTAACTAAAGAATCTTTTGAGAATGCTATTATGGTGCATGCAGCTATTGCAGGATCTACAAATTCATTACTTCATTTACCTGCTATTGCACATGAAGCTGGTATTGAATTGACAGGTGAAGATTTTGATCGTATTCATCGTAAAATTCCTTATATACTTAATTTAAGACCAAGTGGATATTATCCAGCTCAGTACTATTATTATGCTGGAGGAACTCCAGCAATCATGGAAGTGATTAAAGATCACTTGCATTTAGATGTTATGACAGTAACTGGTAAGACATTGAGAGAAAATTTAGAAGATTTAAAGAATAGTGATTATTACGAAAAGTGTTTTGCTCATTTAAAAGATATTCATGTAAAACGTGAAGAATTAATATATCCTGTTGAAAAACCATTAAATAAAGAAGGTGCTATTGCAGTTTTAAAAGGAAATTTAGCTCCTGAAGGTGCAGTTGTTAAACATTCTGCTGTTCCTAAAAATATGCAAGAAGCTATTTTATCGGCAAGAGTATTTGATTGTGAAGAAGATGCCATTGACGCAATTTTAAAGCATCGCATTCAAAAAGGAGAGGCTGTCTTTATTAGATATGAAGGTCCTAAGGGAAGTGGTATGCCAGAAATGTTCTATACTACTGAAGCTATTTCTAGTGATCCTGAATTATCAGCGGCTATTGCCTTACTTACAGATGGACGTTTTTCTGGAGCAAGTAAAGGACCAGCTATAGGACATATTTCTCCAGAAGCTGCTAGTGGTGGTCCAATAGCATTAGTGGAAGATGGCGATTTAATTGAAATTAGTGTTAAAAGACGTTCATTAAATATTATTGGTATTAAAGGTGAGAAGAAATCATTAGAAGAAGTTGATAAGATTTTAGTAGAACGTAAGAAAAAATGGAAACCTAGAGAACCAAAATATACAAAAGGAGCTCTTGGATTATATACTAAACATGCTGTTTCACCAATGAAGGGTGGATATATGGAATAATAATAGAAAAGAGGAAGAATAATGAAAAAGTCAGAAATAATTACGGAATTAAAAAAACAAGGTGTTGTTGCAGTTATTAGAGGTGAGAGTTTTGAAGAAGGTGTCAATATTTCTTCAGCTTGTATCAAGGGTGGTTTAAAAGCTATTGAAATGGCATATACAAACGCTAATGCGTCAGAAGTGATTAAAAAATTGAATGAATTATACAAAGATGATGCAGAAGTATTAATTGGTGCAGGAACAGTATTAGATGCAGTTACTGCAAGAATGGCTATTCTTGCTGGAGCAAAATATATCGTATCACCTTCTTTTGATCATGATACAGCTATTTTATGTAATCGTTATGAAATACCTTATATTCCAGGTTGTATGACAATTAAAGAAATTATTACAGCTATGGAAGCAGGAAGTGAAGTTATCAAATTATTCCCAGGAAGTGCATTTGGACCTTCATATGTAGGTGCTATTCATTCACCATTACCACAAGTTTCTATCATGGTAACAGGTGGTGTTAAATTAAATAATGTGCAAGATTGGTTTAAAGCTGGTGTCGATGCAGTAGGTGTTGGTGGAGAATTTAATAAATTAGGTGCCCAAGGAAAATATGAAGAAATTACAACTATGGCAAAAGAATATGTTGAAAAAGTAAAAGGAGTTAAAGAATAATGAGAGTTTTATGTATGGGAGAAACTTTACTTCGTTATTCTACTTTAAAAGGTCATAGAATGAGTGAACTTGATTTTAAAGTTCATGTAGGTGGTAGTGAAACTAATATTGCTGTAAGCTTATCTCAATATGGTTTTGATGTTTCTTTATTAACAAAACTTCCAAATCATGCTTTAGGAGATGCTGTAATTTCATTTTTAAGAAAGTATGGTATTAATACATCTTATATTATTAGAAATGATATGAGAATTGGAAGTTATTTTTTAGAAAATGGTAGTGGTAATCGAAGTAGTCAAGTTATATATGATAGACAATATAGTGCAATGACTTCATTTTCATTGGACGATATTGTCATAGAAGAAATTTTTAAAGATATTGATGTATTTGTAGTATCTGGTATAACTGTTGCACTTAATAAAACAGTTCGTGATGCAGTTATAAAAATGTTGAAATATTGCCATGGAAATAAAATTACTGTTGTTTATGATAGTAATTATCGAGCAAAAATGTGGAGTGTAGAAGAAGCAGGGGAAGCATTAAGAGAAATCTTACCATATGTTGATATTTTATCTGCTGGTTATCTAGATGCTCAAAATTTCTTAGACTTAACAAGTGTAAAAGAAAATTTTGAAGAAAAATTAGATGATTTGTATGGACAGATGAAAGAACTATATCCAAATTTGAAATATATAACTTCAACAAAAAGACAAATTATTTCTACATCAGTTAATGATTTAACTGGATATTTATATAGTGATAAATTATATATATCTAAAACTTACCATATTGATGATATTGTTGACCGTGTTGGAGGAGGAGATGCTTATCTTTCAGGCTTGCTGTATGGTTTATTGAATCATAAAAACTTGCAATATAGTTTAGAATTTGGATGCTGTGCATCTGTATTAAAACATACTATTCATGGCGATGCTAATACATTTAGTATTGATGAAATAGAATCGTTTAGAGAACAAGGTACATCTAGAATTAATCGATAATAAAAATAAACATTTCTTAACCATTATAAATTTTCAAAATTAAC
>CAZWZD010000011.1:0-11750 GCA_964638235.1 uncultured Erysipelotrichales bacterium | reverse complement strand
GTTTAATTTTAGATATTCCATTTAATTACCAACAAAAATCTTAAAAAGAGCGATATTTTTAAAGTTAGTATAATATAATTATTAATAGAAATAGTATGTTATTTGATGTTATTCCGAATTTTAGGTCAAACAACCTAAAATTCGGAATAATAAACTTTTAATTCTAAAGGTATAATTACTATGTCTATTAGAGAATTTAAAAAAATGATAATAGTTTAGATTTATAAACTTAAAAGAAGCTGTAAAGATTCAACAGCTTCTTTCTATTTTCTATGTTTCCAATATTCAAACACAGGAATTTCAGGATTATCTTCACTCCAAGGCATTTCATGTCTTTCAAAATAACCTATGACTCTACCTTGATAATCTCTTACAGGAACAAAAAATTCTCGTTCACCAGTTTTTCCATTTAAAACTTCAAACATTTCATCTTCTCCATTATCTGCTCGTTTTAAGAATTCTTCAATTTTCACTTTTGAATTTTCATTATGGCAATTAAAAAGACTATTACCTATTTTTACTCTATCACCATATCTTTGCTTAGCTGTTTTATTCATATAACGTACAATATGATTTCTATCTACAAATACAATTTCATAAGCATAAGCATCTAATATTCCATATAATACTTCTATTGTTATTTCCACTTTTCATACACCTCTTTTATATTTTAACAGATTATTTGTCATAAATATACTTATTAATTAAACTATGTTATTATTATAGCATAGGAGAAGGAAAATATGAAAAAGATAATAGAAATATGTTGTGGAAGTTATGAAGATGCATGGAATGCATATCAAGGAGGAGCAAAACGTATTGAATTGAATAGTGCGCTACATCTAGGTGGATTAACACCATCATTGGCTTCACTTATTCTAACAAAGCAAAATACTGATTTAAAAGTCATTACAATGATTAGACCTAGAGGAGCTGGTTTTTATTATAGTGAAAAAGAATTTGAAGTAATGAAAGCAGATGCTAAGATTATGATGGAAAATCATGCAGATGGAATAGCATTTGGCTGTTTAGATGAGAATGGAAATGTAGATGAAAAACAAACAAAAGAAATGATTGATATTGTAAAAGCATATCAAGGAGAAGTTGTGTTTCATAGAGCTTTTGATTGTGTAAAGGATCCATATCGAACAATAGAGAAATTGATTGAATTGGGAGTTGATCGTATACTTACCAGTGGATTAGAAGCTAAAGCGATGGAAGGAAAAGAGTTAATTAAAGATTTACAAGAAAAATATGGTAAACAAATAGAAATATTAGCTGGCAGTGGAATAAATGATAGGAATGTAAAAGAAATGATAGAATATACAAATATCACACAAGTGCATAGCTCATGTAAAGACTGGAAAGAAGATCCAACAACATCATGTAATCATGTTAGCTACAGCTATGCCACTTCACCTCATGAATTAGACTATGATGTTGTTTCTAAAGAATTAGTAGAAAAAATTGTAAAAAGTTTGTGAGATAGTATTACAAATGATTATTTAAGAATATTCATATAAATATATAAAAGCTCTATTTGCTGATAAAAAAGTTATTAAAAAAATAAAAAAATACTTTACATAAAAATTAAAAATATGTTAAACTTTGCTACGCAATGAGTGTTCTTTTGTAGGATGTAAGTCCGGTTGCAAAAGAATGCTCTTTTTATATTATAAGGAGGTTATGATATGGATGGTTCAAATATGAATAATTTTTTAGAGAAGGAAAAGCTTACTAAATTGATGAGAAAATATGCTATTCCTTGTATTATTTCATTACTTGTGGCAGCACTTTATAACATTGTTGATCAAATTTTCATTGCTAATGCAAGTTATCTTGGTTCATATGGTAATGCTGCTAACACAGTTGTTTTTCCATTAACTGTTATAGCACTGGCTTGTGCTGTTATGATTGGTGATGGATGTTGTGCTTTTGTAAGTATTTGTTTAGGAGCAAAAAATTCTGATAGTGCTCATAAAAGTATTGGTAATTCAATTGTTTTAACAATTGCAACTAGTATTATTATAACAATTATTTACTTTGTATTTCAAACGCAGATATTAACTGCTTTTGGTGGAAATATTAATGCAAAAACATTTATGCATTCTCAAGAATATTTCACATATATAACTATAGGTGTTCCTTTCTATATGTTTGGGCAGGCTATGAACCCAATCATTCGTAGTGATGGAAGTCCAAAATTTGCTATGGCATCTACAGTTGCTGGAGCAGTTGTAAATATCATTTTGGATCCAATATTCATCTATATTTTTAAATGGGGAATGATGGGAGCAGCAGTTGCTACTGTTTTAGGACAAATTTTAACAGCAGGTCTTTCTATCTGGTATTTATGTCATATGAAGGCTGTGAAATTAGAAAAAAGCAGTTTTCAATTGCATCCTGAATTAATAAGAAAGTTTATACCACTTGGTATTTGTAGTTTCTTATCACAAATTTCACTTGTATTGAGTATGGCTGCAATGCAAAATATGATATTAAAATATGGGTTATTAGATCCAGTGTTTGGACAAACTGAATTCTCACAAATTCCAATGGCAGTATTAGGAATTGTTATGAAGTTCTTTCAAATAGTTATTTCTATTTCTGTTGGTATGGCTGCTGGATGTATTCCGATTGTTGGATATAATGTTGGAGCAAAAAGATTGGATCGTGCAAAGAAGTTATTTATCTATTTATTAGTATGTGAAGCGATTGTTGGATTTGTTGCTACTATTATTGTTGAAGTATTCCCAGTTCAGTTAATTTCAATTTTTGGAGCAGCAAATGAAAGTGCTGTATATACTGAATTTGCAGTTAAAGCATTTAGAGTTTATTTGTGTACTATGACACTTGCTACAGTGAATAAGGCTGCATTTATCTATCTTCAATCATTAGGTAAAGCATTGCTTTCTACTGCATTATCTATGATTCGTGAGGTTTTATTTGGAGTTGGATTTGCCTTGTTATTACCAATTTATTTTGGACTAAACGGAGTTTTATATTCAATGCCAGCTTCAGATATATTAACATTTATTATTTCAGTTGTTTGTATTATCTATATTATTAAATTATTGGATAAGGATTATAAAGCAACGTTAGAAAAAAAATCGTCATAAGACGATTTTTTTTTGTAGTTATTATTAAATTCTTTTAAATAAAAAATATTCATGATAGAATAACCATAAGGGAGTGAAAATTATGGCAATGATGAATTCAGTATTATCAATGTTATTAAGATTCGTAAATGGACAGTATAAGAAAGATACAAATTATGATATAGCATTAAGTTTACTTACACATTATAGTCAAATAGATAAAATGACAATCAATGAATTAGCAGATGTATGTTTTGTTTCGCCTGCCTCTGTTTCACGTTTTATAAAATTATTGGGATTTAAATCTTTTCATGAGTTTAAAGCAGCTTGTAAAAATACTTTAGACATCAATAACACTGATTATTCTCTAGCAGTTTCAAAGGCTGTTAAAGAGGATATTGAACCCATTTTTGAAAGATATACAGATCATGTTATCACAAATATAAAATATTCCTATGAACATATTAGTTATGATCAATTAGATAGAATAAGCCATATGATTTATGAAAGTGAAGATGTAGCAATGCTTGGTTTGGAGTTTTCTACATTGTTGGCACAGCATTTTCAAAATAGATTTGCATTAATGAATAAGTATATTAAAATTGGTCTATCTTATGAGGAGCAACTTGAGCTGGTAAATAGTCTTAAAAATAATAGTGTTGTTTTTATTGTTACAATTGAAGGTGGATATTTTTATCGAAATGATAAAATTATTCAAATTTTAAATAACAAGAATGCTAAAATTATAGTAATTACTATGAATACTCAAAATAAATTGATGAAAGAAGCTCAAGAAGTAGTTATTTGTAGTAAAGAAAATAGTGATACTGAAGGAAGAATTTCTTTATTGTATGTTATGGAACTGTTGATTATGTATTATTGTATTAATTTTTCACATATCTCTTAATTTTTTTAATACATTCTATATAAATAAAGGAGGAAAATTAAAATGGCAACAAATGATGAATTGTTTCTAACTTGGACTTTTATATCAAAGGCTAAACCAGATTCTGAAATACAATCTATCTTAACTGAAGAAGAACATATTATACAATGTTATAAAACAGCAAGAGATCAAGCAGCATTAACAAATAAAAGAATTATTATTATGGATAAGCAGGGAATTACAGGAAAGAAAATAGAAATTTATTCTATACCATATCGTTCTATTGATATGTGGTCTAGCGAAAATGTTGGTAAATTATTTGATATTAATTCAGAACTTGAATTATGGACAAAGGCTGGACATTTTAAATTAAAACTTGATCCAAGATGCGATATAAGAGAATTTGATAGAATTTTAGGAAAAGGAATACTTGGATAAAATAATAGTGATTATATGAAAAAAAGGTTTTCAAAATTTTGTTGAAAGTCTAAAAAGACATAGGAATGCTCAAGTGATAAACTCTACCCCATTTTAGGACTCAGTGTTTTTCCTTCACAAGTTATCTACTAGTAGTTTAAAAGCTATAAAAATCAATTTTATTTTGATATAAAAGTGTTTAATTTACAGTAATATAAATTACTTAGTGAATTGTTATGATAAATTTTCAGATATTGAAAAACAAGGTATGTTTTTGAAAATTACCTTGTTTTTTTGACGACTTTTTTTGATATCTTCTTTGCTATAATAACTATAGACAAAGGCCAATGTCATAAAAAAAGAAGAGGAGATTATCAAAATGGATAAATTTATATCAATAGTAGAAAAGACACTTGTTCCTATTGCTAATAAGTTATCAAATAACAGATATTTAAAAGCAATTAGTTCTGGAAGTATGTCTTTATTAGGAATTATTATGGTTGGAGCAATATTTTCGATATTTGTTAATATTTCATGGGAACCATATAATGAATTTATGTCAAATACAGGATTAAATGAAATTGTAAACTTTGTTCCTGCTGTAACTACAAATTTATTAGCAGTATATATGGCATTTTCAGTTGGATTTAGAGGAGCTGGCTGCTTTGATAATGAGAGTTATTCAATGACTTCTGGTTTATTGTCATTAGTTGGATTTATGTTATTAACACCACTTGATTCTACAAGCTTAGAGGGAATTAGTTTCTATAATGTAAGTTATTTAGGTACACAAGGAATTTTTGTTGCTATTTTATCTGGATTGATTGTTTCAAGATTATTAGCTTTCATTGTTCAAAAAGATATTAGAATTAAAATGCCTGATGGTGTTCCACCTATGGTAAGTGAATCGTTTTCATCATTAATTGCAGGTTCAATTATTCTTGTTATCTTTATTATCATTAAAGTTTTATTTAGTATGACACCATATGGAACAGCAAATGATTGTATTTATTCATTAATACAAACACCTTTACAGTCATTAACAGGAAATTTACCTGCATTTATAATTTGTCTATTAATTGCTCAATTATTATGGTTCTTTGGAGTTCATGGTTCTATGACAGTTTTACCAATTATGTTTCCAATTTGGATTGCGTATATTGGTGAAAACACAGCAGCATTAGCAGCTGGTAAAGCTGTTCCTAATGTATTGAATATTGGTATGTGGGATCTAGCAAACTTAGGTGGTTCAGGAGCAACTATCGGTCTTGTTATCTTGATGTTCTTTACAGCAAAGAGTAAACAATATAAACAATTTGGTAAATTAACTTTGCCTTGTGGAATATTTAGTGTTAATGAACCAGTGATGTTTGGATTGCCAATGATTTTAAATCCATTAATGTTAATACCATTTGTTTTATGTCCTGTTATCTTAGTATTAATTGGATATGTATTAATTCAATTAGGAATAGTAGTTGCACCAATTGGAGTATTAGGATTAGGATCAATGCCACCATTTATTTCTGGATTAATGCAAGGAAGTGTTAGTTGGGGAATTTATCAGTTAGTTGCAGTTGTGATTTCAGTTGGAATATATTATCCTTTCTTTAAAGTTATTGATAAACAAGCTTATGAGAAAGAACAAGGTGAGATTAATGAATAATAAGTTTTTATGGGGTGCTTCTACAAGTGGTTTCCAAGTAGAAGGTGGATATAATGAAGGTGGAAAGGGTATTTCTACTACAGATGTAAGAGATGTTCCTAAAGGTATAGCTGATACGAGTGTTGCTAGCGATCATTACCATCATTATAAAGAAGATATTTTATTGATGAAAGAATTAGGTTTGAGTGCATACAGATTTTCTTTCTGTTGGGCAAGAATTATGAGTGATGGTTATACTGTTAATGAAAATGGCTTGAAATTCTATGATGAAATTATTGATTTGTGCATAGAAAATGGTATTGAGCCAATTCCAACGTTATATCATTTTGAAATGCCTCAAGCTTTAGTAGATAAATTTGGTGGCTGGAAATCTAGAAAATGTATAGATGCTTATGAAAAATATGCAGAAGTATGTTTTAAAAGATGGAAAGGCAAAATAAAATATTGGGTAACTATCAATGAGCAGTTAATTGCTATGGCAGCAAGTGATTTGAATGGTAATCATGAAAATGATAAAGTTCTTCAAGTTAAAAACATGTATCAAATGTCTTATCATGCATCATTAGCAGAAAAGAAAGCATTTCAATTATTGAGAGAAATAGATCCTAAAGCAAAAATAGGTGTTGTTAATGCAGTTCAAAATGTATATCCAAAAACTTCAAATCCTAAAGATATTCTTGCAGCTATGGATGGAGAAGAATTGATGATGTATATGTTGTTAGATATGTCGGTATTTGGTGAATATTCTCATAGAGTAAAAAATATTTTAAAAGATATGGATTGTTTGCCGGTTATAAATGAAAATGATCAAGAATTATTAAAAAATAATAAACCAGATTTTATAGGTATTAATTATTATTCAAGTATTTGTGTTCAAAATAATCAATCTCAAGAAATAAATTATCATTTACCTCCATTTTTTAGAAGCAAAAGTTTTGAGGTTGTTGAAAACAAGGAAATAGAAAAAACGAAATGGATGTCAAATGGAATTGATCCATTAGGTATTCGAACAATTATCTATAAAATATATAATAGATATCATTTACCGATTATAATTACAGAAAATGGTATGGCATATAGTGATGAATTAAAGAATGGTAAAATTCATGATGAATATCGTATTGATTACTTATCTCAACATATTAAAGAAGTATTAACTGCTAGAAAAGAAGGATATCCTGTATTTGGATATTGTCCTTGGTCATTTATAGATGTTGTAAGTTCACATCAAGGATTTGCAAAAAGATATGGATTGGTATTTGTTGATAGAACAGATAGTGATGTTAAAGAATGTAAACGTTATAAAAAGGATTCATATTACTGGTATCAAAATGTTATTAAAACTGATGGAGAAGAATTATGATTGATTTTACACAAAAGCCCTTTTATTTAACTCAAGAAGAAATTAAAGAAGTATATAGTATTTTTAATCATATGACTATTCAGGAAAAAATAGGACAAGTTTTTTGTCCTATTGGAAATCCATCTGATGATGAACAGCTAAAAAGTTTTATTGATAAGTATAAACCAGGAGCAATGATGTTTAGAGCAACTGATTCTTCTAAAATATCTCATATGCATAAAGTATTACAAGATCAATCAAAAATACCTTTAATGTTAGCTGCTAATCTTGAAAGTGGGGGAAATGGAATATGTAGCGATGGTACATACTTTTCAAGACAGATGGGTATTGCTGCTACTTCAAATTCATTAAATGCATATAATTTGGGTACGATTGCTGGAAGTGAAGCCAATGCTGTAGGATGTAACTGGTCTTTTGCTCCAATTGTTGATATTGATTATAATTATCTAAATCCAATAACAAATATTAGAACCTATGGTTCAAATATTCAAACAATTATTGAATGTGCATCACAACAAATCAAAGGATTAAAAGAAAATCATGTTATTCCCTGCATTAAACATTTTCCAGGAGATGGAGTTGATTTTAGAGATCAGCATTTACTTAGCAGTGTTAATGACTTATCTGTAGAACAATGGGATAATACTTATGGAAAGATATATACTTATTTCATTGATGAAGGTGTTGAAACGATTATGGTAGGACATATTTTATTGCCTAACTATATAAAAGCATTAAATGTTGGTATAGAAGATAAAGATATCTTACCAGCGAGCATGTCAAAAGAAGTGTTAACTGGATTGTTAAGAGAAAAACTTGGATTTAATGGTATGATTGTTACCGATGCAACACCAATGATTGGTTACAATGCTGCATTACCTAGAAGTCAGGCGATACCTTTAACAATCGAAAGTGGTTGTGATATGATTTTATTTAATAAAAGTATTGATGAAGATTATCAGTTTATAGAAGATGGATTAAATAGTGGAATACTTACACCAAAAAGATTAGACGAAGCAGTGTTAAGAATACTTGCAACAAAGATGAAAGCTCATTTATTCGAAAAGACGACTCCTTTAAATAATATTGATATTGTAGGTTGTCAAAAATATAAAGAACTTGCATATCAATGTGCATCAGAAGCGATTACACTTGTAAAAAATAAAGAAAGCGTCTTACCTATAACTCCAAAAAAATATAAACGTATTCGTATCTATCAGTTAACTGATAGAACATCTGGTGGATTTAAGGAAGAAGGAAGTCAAAAGAATATTAAGAGCTTATTAGAAAAAGAAGGTTTTGAAGTTGATGAATATGATTATCAGAATTTGGATTTTTATGAAATCTTTGAAACTGGTATTGAATATATAAATCAATATGATTTAGTTATTTATATAGCAAAAATAGATACTGCAAGTAATAATACTGTTAGACGAATTGATTGGATTAAACTTATGGCTGCTGATGCACCATGGTTTGTAAAAAGTATTCCAACTATCTTTATATCAATGGCCAATCCATATCATTTAGTAGATGTACCAATGATTCAAACATATATTAATTGTTATAGTGACAATGATACTTGTCTAGAAGCGTTAGTTAATAAATTAATAGGTAAAGAAGAATTTACAGGAAAGAGTCCTGTTGATGCATATTGTGGAAGGTGGGATACAAGAAGATGAAAGGTATTATATTTGATTTAGATGGTGTTATCGTATCTACTGATCATTATCATTATTTAGCGTGGAAAGCTTTAGCAGATGAGTTAAATATTCCATTTGATGAAAAAGATAATGAGAGATTAAGAGGAGTATCAAGAATGGAAAGTCTTGATATTATTTTAGAAAAGAGCAGTCATAAATATAGTGATGAGCAAAAACAAGAATTTGCAGATAAGAAAAATAAATTATATCAACAGTATCTTAAACAAATGACAACACAAGACTTATCTAAAGAAGTTAAAGAAACTTTAGATGTTTTAAGAAGCAGAGGATTAAAACTAGCAATTGGTTCATCAAGCAAAAATACGATGTTGATTTTAAAACAGATAGGATTAGATACGTTTTTTGATGCGATTGCAGATGGCACGATGTTGGATTATTCAAAACCACATCCACAAGTTTTTATGTTAGCTGCTCAAAAACTTGAACTAGCTTATAAAGAGTGTTTAGTTGTAGAAGATGCAATTGCAGGATGTTATGCAGCAAAGAGTGCATCAATGAAAGTAGCTGCTATATCTAGTGCATATGGATGTTCTTTTGCAGATTACCATTTAAATAAATTTAAAAATTTATTGGATATTACAGATTAGCATACCTTTTGGTATGCTTTTTTCGAATAAATAAATAAAAAATGTACATAATTAATAACAGGAGATGATTTTTGTGATTGAACAAGATACAATAAGATTATTGCGAGAATGTGATGCAGGGATAAAAATGGGAATAACATCAATTAATGATGTTATAGATTTTGTAAATAATAAATCATTAAAGAATAATTTAGAAGAATGCAGAAATGAACATAAACAATTAAAAGATGAAATTCAAGATATTTTATATTCATGTCATGATGATGGTAAAGATCCTAATTTGCTTGCTAAAGGAATGTCTTGGATGAAAACAAGCGTTAAATTGGTAATGAATGAATCAGACGAAACTATTGCTGATTTAATTACAGATGGCTGTAACATGGGTGTAAAATCATTGAATAGATATTTAAATCAATATAAGGCAGCCGATGAAAAATCAAAAAATATAGCCAGGCGTTTAATCGATATTGAAGAAAATTTAGCTATAGATTTACGCAAGTTTTTATAAAGCAATCTTTATGATTGTTTTTTTGTTGTTATTCATATAGTATTCATAAAATATAGTGTATAATACAAATACGGAGGATTGATTATGAAAGAGTATGAACAGTCGGTTGATGAAGTAGTAAAACAATTACAATCAAATATTCATTTAGGTTTAACTAATGAAGAAGTGTTAAAAAGAAAAGAGAAATACGGAAAAAATAAGTTAGAGGAAGCAAAAAAGAAAACAAGTTTTCAAAAGTTTATTGATCAATTTAAAGATGCTATGATTATCATATTATTAATTGCGGCAGCGATTTCTTTTGGACTTGCGGTTAAAGAAAACGATACTTCCGCTTTTTTTGAACCTTTTTTAATATTGTTAATTGTTGTATTAAATGCAGTTATGGGAGTTATTCAAGAGAATAAAGCTGAACGTTCATTAGAAGCGTTAATGTCTTTATCTTCACCTCATGCTAGAGTTATTCGTGATGGAGAAGAAAAGATAATAGAAGCAGAAGATTTAGTTGTTGGTGATATTATTAAGCTAGAAGCAGGTGATTTTATACCAGCTGATGCTCGTTTGTTAAGTTCATCAAGTTTAAAATCAGAAGAATCGGCATTGACAGGAGAGTCAGTGCCAGTAGAAAAAGATGCAACTGCAATTGTTGATAGCAATGCGGCAATAGGCGATAGAATTAACATGGTTTATTCTGGATGCAGTATAACTTATGGAACTGCATATGCAATTATTACTGCAACAGGTATGAAAACTGAAATGGGTAAGATTGCAGGCTTGCTAAATAATGAAGAAGATACGAAAACACCTTTACAGCAAAAACTTGCTGAATTAGGTAGGCAATTAGGTATTTTAGCAATTGGTGTCTGTATTCTTATTTTTATAATTGGTGTGATTGATAACATACCTCTTATAGAAATATTTATGACTTCCGTATCTCTAGCTGTTTCTGCTATTCCTGAAGGATTACCAGTTATTGTAACAATTGTTTTATCTATTGGTGTTGGAAAGATGGCTAAGAGAAATGCGATAGTTAAAAAATTACCAGCCGTTGAAACATTGGGAAGTACAAGTATTATTTGTTCTGATAAGACTGGAACATTAACTCAAAATAAAATGACATTAGTTAAGATTTATACTCAATCTATGGAAGATGTTAGTGATAATAATTCGGATGAAGAAGTGGAATTATTAAAATATGGAACTTTATGTTCTAATGGTAGTGTAACAATTGAAGAAAATAAAGAAGTTCATATTGGTGATCCAACTGAAACAAGTATTATCAGTGCTGCAATGAAGAACCATGTGAATATCAATGATTTAAATAATGAATATAAACGTGTATATGAATTACCATTTGACTCAGATAGAAAATTGATGTCTGTCATTGTAAAAAAAGATAATCAGCTTATCGTTATTACAAAAGGTGCCTGCGATGAATTGATGAAAAAGTGTATAAATGAAGATACTGAAAAAATATTACATATTACAGAAGAATTAAGTAAAGAAG
>CAZWZD010000010.1:0-11918 GCA_964638235.1 uncultured Erysipelotrichales bacterium | reverse complement strand
TATGTTTTACCACCCAAACCTCTTATATAAGCATTATATCTTCTAGTCATATTTAATATAGATGTTCCTTTATAGCCAATCAAACCAAATGGTGCAATAAATAGTGCAATTATCAAAGAAACTATTAAACCAACCAAGATTTCTCCAATAAGAAATGCAGACAATAAAGAAAAAAGTGTAAAAATCAGCAATGATCCCGCATTAAAATAACCAAAAATCATCAATATCCATGCAATTACTTTATATTTAGTCGTTTTAACAAATAAAAATCCATAATTCATTTTATTATTATATTCTTTAATGTTCTTTTCAATCGTTTCTGTTGCATTCTTCATAGTCGAATTTACAGTTTGATTTAATTTCTGAAAATCATGAGAATCAATAGCACTCTGGATAATTCCTTTGATAGCCTCACCTAAATCTTCAAAACCATTATTATACATGATATCACCTTCTTAAACATAAAAAATTATACCAAAAGCAATTCTATATATCAAATAAAATCATTGATTATTTGATAAATATTATTTTTATAAATAAGTTTTATGTTATAATAAATGACGTAATCAATTCTATAATAATGGAGGATAAATATGAATAAAATAAATAAACGTTTTAAAGATCTACAAGGTGGATTATTTACAAAAGTAACAAAAGCCGATGTTGGTGAAAACTCTGGTAAACTCATGAGTGAAGGTTATACCTTTATGTCATGGGCTGATCCTTTTTTCCCAGATCCTTCACTTCCTCAATCAGTCAAAAAAGCGTTAATAAAAGAAATCAACAATGGTTGTATATCACATTATACAATGCCTATAGGTGATTTACAATTACGTAAAATGATTGCAGAAAGATTAAAAAGATTATATGATGTTGATTTAGATCCTACACGCCATATTTTAATAACACCTGGCTCTGATTCTGGTCTATTATATGCAATGATGCCTTTTTTAAGTGAAGGAGATGAAGTCCTTATACCCGATCCAAGTTATCCTTCTAATTTCTTAAACGCAAAACTATGTGGTGCAACTGCAGTACATGTACCAATATATGCAAAAAATGAGTATCAGTTAAATATCAAAGAATTCGAAAAAAGACTAACCAAACATACCAAGATGGTCCTTATTACCCATCCTAATAATCCTACTGGTACTGTTTTTAATAAACAATCTATTGAATCACTTTGTCAGTTTATTATTAAAAATAACTTGATTCTTGTATGCGATCAGGCATTTGAAGATCATATCTATGATAATAATGAAATGATAGCTCCTTTTAGCATAGAAGGAATGTTTGAAAGAACCGTTACAACTTTTTCTATTTCTAAAGGACTAGGATTATCTGGATTTAGAGTAGGTTATATTGTTTCTAATGATGTATTTATGGATATTTATTATGGTGCATGCGTCAATGTTTTAGGAGCAACCAATACATTAGCACAAAAAGGAGCTATAGCTGCCTTGAAAGATCCATCTATCTTAGATAACTACCATCAGATTCTCTTACAAAGAAGAAATGATGCCTATGAAATATTAAGTTCCATTCCTCATGTTACTGCAATCAAGCCACAAAGTGGTATCCTATCATGGATCGATATATCAAAACTAGGAACAAGTGAAGAAGTTGCTACTTATTTACTAGAAAATGCTCAAATATCAGTTAATGAAGGTACTCCTTATGGCTATGAAGGTGAAGGATATTTACGTATTGTACATGCTTGTTTTATAAATAGAGAAGACGCTATTAAAGCATTATTAAGAATAAAAAATTGCTTGATACAATTAGGTAAAGAAAAAGGATTATCATAATCCTTTTTACTTTACCCAAGATTCAATAATAGCTTTAGTAGAACGATTCATTTCATTTCTAAATTCAGTAAAGAATTTACGTTTCGCAAAAGCAATTATATATTTTTCTAAATCTTCTTGATCTTTTCCTGTTTGTTTTTTAAACATTTCTTTGGTTTCTGCTATAGATTTTTGATGATAATAATTAACATGAACCATATCTTCTCTATCAAATCTCTGAGGTTTCTTTCTATTTTTTTGCTGCTCAGTTGGTTTACCTAAAACAAGCATAACATAAGGTACTGCATATTTTGGCAAATGAAGAAGTTCCTTATTTAACTCAAAATTTTCTAATATATCACCAATATAACAACTACCTATTCCAAGTGATTCAGCTGCTACAACAGCATTTTGAGCTGCTATAACACAATCTTGTCCTGATAAAATCAAATCTGCTTCACCTAATCCTTTTGGAGACAAATCATATGCCTCAAACATATCAAACCATTTCTGATAATCCGCACAAAAGATTAGTACCAATGGAGCTTTCGCAATGAAAGGCTGATTATCACACCTAACTGCTAAAATATCTTTAATATTCTGATCTTGAATATCTATAATAGAATATGAAGCCATATTCCCTGCAGATGGTGCCTGTAAGGCGGCATCAAATATCAATTTCTTCTCTTCTTCACTTATTTTTTCATCGCTAAATACTCTTACAGATTTCCTATCTATTAATTCTTGAATAGTCTGGTTTATCATATTTATTCATTCAACTCCTTTCCTAATAACAAAAGAATTATAACAAATTTTTTATCAAAATTATAGTATCTCTGTTCATAAAGTTGTATAATATGCAAGGAAATGGAGGTTATTATGGAAATAAAAGATAGATTTTTAAAATATGTGAGTTTTGATACACAATCAGATCATTATTCTACAACTATCCCTTCCTCACTCAAACAATTAAAACTAGGAAAATATTTAGTTGCAGAATTAAAAAAATTAGGAATCCAGAATGCGCAATTAGATGATTACGGAAATGTTTATGCAACCATCCCTGCAAATAATAACCATATTGGCTCTGTTATAGGTTTTATTGCTCATATGGATACATCTCCTGATGCAAGTGGCAACAACATAAAACCACAATACATTCAAGATTACGATGGAAAAACGATTGTATTAAATGAAGAAAAGAAAATGTATTTAGATCCTGAAGACTACCCTGTTTTAAATGCGTTAATCCATCATGATTTGATTACAACTGATGGAACAACATTATTAGGAGCAGATGACAAAGCTGGAATTGCGATTATAGTACAAATGGCTGAATATTTACAAAAACACTCAGAATTCAAACATAACGATATTCAAATAGCTTTTACTACGGATGAAGAGATTGGCAATGGTACAGAACATTTCAATATTGAAAGATTTAATGCAGATTATGCATACACTATTGATGGTGGAGATATAGGAGATGTAGAATATGAAAACTTTAATGCCTATACAGCTGTTGTTCAAATCAATGGAAGAAGCATACATCCAGGAGATGCTAAAAACAAAATGATCAATTCTATACATATATCACAAGAATTTGATTCCTTGTTGCCAATCCATCAAAGGCCTGTTTCTACAGAAGGTTATGAAGGATTTAATCATTTACATATGATTCGTGGTACTTGTGAACAGACAATAATGGAATATATCATTAGAAATCATGATCTTACTCTTGCAAAAAAGCAATGTCAAGATTTTAAAGATATAGCAGAATTTCTCAATCATAAATATAAATATCAAATAGTAGACATAACAATAAAAGAAGACTATCTTAATATGAAAGAAAAACTAAAAGATAAGATGTATATCGTGGATCTTGCGAAAGATGCTATTCGTGAAGGAGGAATAAACCCTACATCCACTGCTATTAGAGGTGGTACAGACGGTGTACGATTAACTTACCAAGGACTACCTTGCCCTAATTTAGGAACAGGTGGCTTTAATTATCATGGTCCATATGAATTTGTTTCGGTAACAATGATGGAAGAACAGGTACAAATGTTACTTAGACTTTTAAAAAATAACAATCAAAATCCTAAATCTTATTAAACTATACTTTTCATTTATTCATTTAAAAACCAGAAGATAAATCATATCTTCTGGTTATTGTTATTTTATAAAATAAATATTTGAACGACCTGGATATAAGAAAGTCACACCATCTTGGGTAAATGAAACAGTCTCTTCAGAATAGAAAGTATACTTGATACCATTATATTCATATTTTGTATTGAGTTCTAATGCATAAACCGTATCATAAGAGATCTTAATATCACCTTTTATAGGTATACGATTCTGATTGTTCCATAACCCAATAGTAGGTCCTGGCCCATGTCCATAAATATTACATGGATGTGAATATAAACATGCTTCAATTCCCTCTTCTTTTGCTTTATTTAAAGAATCCATCAAAACATCATTACCACTTTTACCATCTTCCATAGCTTCACAAACAATATCTTGAAATCTATCATTAACCTTGAAACCATCTTTCATCCATTGTGGTACATCTTCATCTTCATCTTTAGCAACATAAGCAAGTCTTTGAGTATCAGAGCATAAATTAATATATTTAATACCAAAATCACAATGTAATAAATCACCTTTTTGAATAATACCAGTATCTCTTTCTATTGTTGAACCTTCTTTCCATTTATCAACAGTTGGAGAGAACCAATAGTTTAATCCTAACTGAGTAACTTTATCCATCATAAAATATTCTAAATCCTGAGTCGTTGTTGTCCCTGGAATAATTTGTTTTAAACTGAATGCTTCTTCAATAACAGAGAAAGCAATCTCCATAAGTTCTGGATATAAAGATAATTCTGTAGGTGTTCTTATTTCCATGATTTTTATAGGAATCATTTCATCAACTACAAATCTATCTACAAATTCAGGTTTTAACTGTTCTTTTAATGTTTGATATAATCCATAACTTAATCCATCAGCATAAGTATCATTCTTAGAAATATTAATAGCTATTCTTTGAGGTTGATATTCTTCTAACAATCGATTCAAAGCATCCATTTGTTCTTCTTTGCCAAAGTTATAATATTGAGGATAATACTTATTTAAATCCTCATCAGGTAAACTCAAAGAAAAACGTTTCACTTCATTACCAGCCTTTATAAAGACAAGCATCGTAATCCTTCTAGCAGTAAGATAACTTGCAGGTGTTAGAACATCAAAAACAAGGTCTTCATGATACTCTTTGCTTGCTACAATCCAAGCGTCACTTTCACTCTGTAACATAATTTTAGGAACAATTATATCTAATCTTTCTTTTAAACAAACATCTTTTATTTCATATTGTTCTTTAATTGATCTGATTTTCATAACTCCATCCTTTTTATGTTTAATATCTATGAATATTTATCATCATTCAATTTATTCTATTCAAAATATGCTCTTGTTAAATCATAATGTCCATCTGGAGAAGATGTAACACCTTGAAGATTAGAAACTTTCAAAATCTTATCTGAATATTGGAATAATGGAATAATATAATGTTGTTCACCGATTAAGTAATTTTCAGCTTCATGTAAAGCCTTCATTCTTTCATCACCATCTAATTTTTCAGCAGCAGTAATCAAATCTTCATACTTTTGATCATCAACAGTATTACCAGCTAATTTACCACCATTGTTATAATACATAGATAAGTAAGCCATAGGATCCATATAATCAGCAGTCATAGCATGACGACAAATTTCAAAATCACCTTTGTCACGAGCATCAAAGAATGCTTCTTTTTCAGTAGCATTTAACTCTAAATCAATATAAGCTTTCTTTAATGAAGCTTGCATAGATTCAGCAACTGTCTTATGCATAGTATTATCATTATAAGAATAAGTTAATTTTAACATATTACTTTCACTATAACCTTTAGAAGTCATGATCTTTTGAGCTTCTTCTAAGTTATAATCAGCTAATTTTTCAACTTCATCTTGTTGAGTACGGAAGTCTTCTCCACCAGTACCAGGAATACCTTTAGGTACTATACCATAGATTTGAGAAGCATTATCACCATAATTTAATACTTCTAATATATCATCTCTATTAATTGCTAAACCAATAGCATTTCTAATATCAACATCTTTTAATACTTCATTAGTATTTTCATCACCAGCATTAATTAATACATAGTAATTACATACAAATGGATCAATATAATAACATAAATTTAATAATTCATCACTAGCTTCAACTGTATCATTATTTACAGAAGTTGCAAAGTCAATATCACCAGATTGGAACCCAGAAGTTTGAGCATCCATATCAGACATAACTTTAAATGTAATTCCACTTAATTTAACTTCATCAGCAGCGTAATAATTTTCATTCTTAACTAAAGTAATTTCAGATTTTACATTTACACTAGTAACAGTAAATGCTCCTAAATAAGGACAATCAGTGCTATGTCCCCAAGTAGACCCTAAAGGATCATCAGTAGAAGAAACATAAGCTTCATTTACTGGATAGAATACAGATTGTGCCATTAACTTAGTAAAATAAGCACATTTTTGTTTTAACTTAATTTGAATAGTATTATCATCTATAGCAGTAGCTCCAAAAGTCTTGTCCAAATCTTCCATAGATTCACTATCTTCAGCACCATCAACATATCCTGAAATAAATGTAGAATAATAAGCATCACCAGAACCAATAGCTACAGCACGTTTCCATGCATAAATAAAGTCAGAAGCTTTTAAAGCATCACCATTAGACCATTGAACACCATCTTTGATCTTAATAGTATAAGTTAATCCATCATCACTGATTTCTGGTAAATCAGTAGCTAATTTAGG
Organism: uncultured Erysipelotrichales bacterium; assembly: GCA_964638235.1. Classification (GTDB taxonomy): domain Bacteria; phylum Bacillota_I; class Bacilli_A; order Erysipelotrichales; family Coprobacillaceae; genus MGBC113645. Next base: position 5,257 of record CAZWZD010000010.1, on the reverse strand, counting down.
TGCTATATTTCCATCACTCTCTAAAGTATATAACCCTTCATAACATTCCAATAAAATGTTATTAGTGATAGAATCATCAACAATAGCAGGATCTAAGTTTGCAGTATCTCCACCTACAGCAACTACAACTGTATCTTTTGTTTCAGTAGATGAACTACCACAAGCTGCTAAAGTCAAAGTCATAGCCAATGCTAAACAACTTTTTAATAGTTTTTTCATTTTTTTCTCTTTCCTTTCTTCCTAAACTATTTTTCATATAAGAAACATGCGACCTGTCTACCTTGAACGCTGCATAACTTTGGTTTCTCTTGTGCGCATCTTTCTGTTGCCTTAGGACAACGTGTTCTAAATACACATCCTGAAGGCGGATCTATCGGACTAGGAAGTTCACCTTCTAGTACGATACGTTTTTTCATACCTGCTACCTTTGGATCTGGAATAGGTACAGAAGATAGCAAGGCTTGAGTATAAGGATGAAGTGGATGATGATAAACATCGTCACTTTCACCAACCTCAACCATATTTCCTAAATACATAACTCCAATACGATCTGAAATATGCTTAACCATAGACAAATCATGAGCAATAAATAAATAAGAAATACCCCATTTTTCTTGAATCTCTTCAAGCAAATTAATAACCTGTGCCTGAATAGAAACATCCAATGCACTAATAGGTTCATCACAAACAATAAACTTTGGATTCAAAGCTAGTGTTCTCGCAATTCCAATACGTTGTCTTTGTCCACCAGAGAATTCATGTGGATAACGACGAATATGATCTGGCTTTAAACCAACGATTTCAAGTAACTCTCTTACTCTCTTTTCTCTTTCTTCTTTAGTATCATAGATGCCATGAATATCCATCGGTTCTCTAATAATTTCACCAACAGTCATACGAGGATTTAATGATGCATAAGGATCCTGGAAGATCATCTGCATATCCTTCTTAAACTGCTTAATATCAGCACCTTTGATCTTCGTAACATCTTTACCTTCAAATTCAATCTTACCTTCAGTTGGTGTATAAATCTTAACAATAGCTCTACCAGTCGTAGACTTACCACAACCAGATTCACCTACCAAACCAAAAGTTTCACCCTTTTTTATTTCAAAATTAATACCATCAACAGCCTTAACATAAGACTTCTTTTGCATAAAACCATTAGAAACAGGAAAATATACTTTTAAGTTCTCGACTTTTAAAATAATTTCATCATTCATAACTATTCTCCTTTCCCTTGCGCTAGTTCATGAGATAACCAGCATGAACACACATGTGTGTCACTATATGATTTATATTCATTCATTGCTAATTTACATATCTTCATTGCATATTCACAACGATCTACAAAAGGGCATTGATCAGATATATTTAATAAATCAGGTGGTGATCCAGGAATAGGATGTAATTTCTTACGTTCTTCCTCAGGATTTGCGATACACTGTAATAATCCCTTTGTATAAGGATGCTGAGGATCATAGAAGATTTCTTCAGCCGTTCCTGATTCTACAATCTTACCACCATACATAATTGCTATTCTATCACAAATACTTGCAACTACACCCAAATCATGAGTAATCATAATGATACTAGAATCAATAGTATCTTTCAAACTAGATATAAGTTCTAGTACTTGAGCTTGTATTGTAACATCCAATGCTGTCGTAGGTTCATCTGCTATGATAACCTTTGGATTACAAGCTAATGCTATCGCAATGATAATACGTTGTCTCATTCCACCTGAAAATTGATGTGGATATTGATCAATTCTACTTTCAGGAGAAGGAATACCAACCTTTTTCATCAATTCAAGAGCTCTCTGACGTGCTTCTTTCTTACTGATATTAGGATTATGATTAATGATTGGTTCAATAAGCTGTGTCTCAATCTTTAATACCGGATTTAAGAATGTCATAGGATCCTGGAAAATCATTGCTATATCATTTCCACGAATAGAATCCATCTTCTTTTCATATTCCTTTTTATTCTTAATATAGACAGGAGAAATTTCCTCTCCATCAAGTTTAATACTACCTTCAACAACTTGACCATTACCGGCCAATAATCCCATTACTGAAAACATTGTCTGTGATTTACCAGAACCAGATTCTCCAACTATTCCTAAGACTTCTCCTCTATCAACATGTAGAGAAACATCTCTAACAGCCTTAACTATTCCGTTTTCAGTTGAAAATTCTGTAGTTAAGTGATTAACTTCTAACATTGCCATATCGTTTCACCCTCCTACTTCTTCTTAGGATCAAGAGCATCTCCTAATCCATCTCCAATAAAGTTTAATGCTAACATTGTTAAACAAATAGCCAAAATTGGCCATACAACCTGTAAAGGTTGAGCAGTCATCAATGATCTTGCTTCATTAGCCAATGTTCCCCATGAAGCTTGAGGAGCAGATAATCCAACTCCTAAGAAACCTAAAGTTGCTTCATAGAAAATAGCAGAAGGCACCAATAAAGTAAATGATACAATAATAGGACCCATAGAATTAATAATCAAATGCTTAAATAAAATCCTCTTCTTACTTGCACCTATTACAAAGGCTGCTAGTGAAAACTCTTGTTCCTTTAAAGTCATAACTTGAGCTCTTACCTGACGGGCCATCCCCATCCAAGAAGAAATACAGATACCTAATAAAATAGATTTAAAACTTGATCCCATTACAACCGTAATCAAGATAATATATAACATATCTGGTATAGAATACATAGCATCAACAATACGCATCATAACCATATCTACTTTACCACCAAAATACCCAGCAATACCACCATAAGTAACACCAATACATAATGATATAACCGCTGCTGTAAATCCAACAGTCAATGAAATACGGCCACCAAATAAAATACGTACAAGAATATCTCTACCAAACTTATCAGTTCCCATTATATGTGATAAAGATGGTGCAGCATTTCTATTAGCCATATCCTGTCCATCATAAGTATATGGTAAAACCATAGGTAATATAATACAACATAATAACATAAATATAATAAAACCTAGCCCAACTAAAGCAAGTTTATTTTGTTTAAATCGATTCCATGCATCCTGTAAATAAGTCTTAGACTCATAAGAAATCTTTTCTGCATTCTTTTGAGAGTCATCTAACTTTTCAAATAGATCCGGAGTCAATTCAAAATCTACTGTTTTATCCATAATCAACTCTCCTCCCTATTTTAACTTAATACGTGGATCCAATGCAGCAGATATAATATCTGTCAACAAATTAAAAACAATAACCAAGAATCCCAAGAAAATCGTAAGTCCCATAATCATTGGATAATCACGAGTCGATAAAGCACTAACCATCTCATTTCCAATTCCTGGAATTGAATAAATATTCTCAATAACAAAACTTCCAGTTAATAAATACGCAAAAGCAGGACCAGCATAAGTAACTACTGGTAACATAGCATTCTTAAGTGCATGTTTCACAACAACTTTTGCATAAGGTGTCCCCTTAGAACGTGCTAAGATAATGTAATCCTGTTTCATAACCTCCAAAATGCTGCTTCTTGTTAAACGACAAATCATTGAAATTGGATACAATGAAAGCGATATAACAGGCAAAACATAATTTGCAGGTGTCGCTAAACCAATAAACGGCAGCAATCTCAACTTAACTCCTATGAAAATAATCATAAAAACTGCCAATACAAACGAAGGTAAGCTGACTCCTATCGTTGCAACAAACATACATACATTATTGATCCATTTCTTCTTAGACAATGCAGCAGCAGTCCCCAAAGAAATTCCAATAACTAATGCAGTTGCAAAAGCAACAGTACCTACTCTAGCAGTTACAGGGAAACCTGCTACAATCGTATCGCTCACAAATCTTCCTGATTTAACCATGCTCTCTCCTAAATCGCCTTGCGCAATTCCTTTTAGATAAATCATATATTGTTCCATAATAGGTTTATCTAAATTGTATTTCTCTCTTGCTGCTTCATATGCTTCTTGTGTTTTATATTTCTCTCCTGAAATAGGAGAACCTGGTGTTGCTTTCATCAAAAAGAAAGTTGCACTAGATAACAAAAACAATGTGACAGCACCTATAATGATACGTTTAAGAATATATCTACCCATCACTCTTCACCCTTTCTATCTCCCATAATATAAAATATATAATATTTTATCACAATTAAAATATTTTTTAAACCTTTTTTGTGGTAATTGCACAAATTTCTCAGCATTTCTTTGTGAAATATGCACATATTATGTGAAATTATCAAAATAAATGAGATAGGCTGTAACGAAATAACTTTTTAATGAAGTTATTTCAACAGCTTCTTTTCTTTTTTCATTTCTCTTATTTCGTATTTGTGATATTTCCTTAAATTATACACTATACATACAATCAGAAATTCCATTTCCGCATTTCTTAGTCCTCTTCTTGTGAATTTCATGTCCTGTTTGATTACTCCAAATGCTCCTTTGTTTCTTTAATTCCTTTCCAAATTCTGTTGACAAATTTTTATTCGCTTCTCCATAAAATTTATTAATATACTGATCAAAGATTTTTCTATTTGGACATACCTTATAGCCTTCTTCATTCTCTTCCCAGTTCATTGTATTGAACTTCTTTTTTTTGAAATCCTGGTTCTTTTTTCCTGGCATACATCGTAAATTTCATATAAAGCTCCATTTTATGTGTTATGCAGTATATATAGTTGTCATAGCTCCCATACCATTGGATATTTTGAATATTCTCCTGTGAATTCATAATATCTTTCCATAAATGGTTCAAATGTTTTGACATCTGCTAGTCTTTGAAACAACTGTTTTTTTCTCCTATAATATCTAGCCAGTATTCATATTCCTCAAGTTTCTTAAAATATTCCAAAAACTTATCATACCATCTTTGAATGGCGTTCTTTCTTTTCCCTTTTCCATATACAATATGAATATCATTATTGGCCATGCATTCCATGAGATACTGGACAATGTATCCTATTTCCTGGGCACAGTAAAAATAATGATATTGAAAGTCAAATCCTCTTTCTGTATTTACTGATACAATGTGATCTGTTATTTTTTCAAACAGCTTTTTTCTTGCATTTAATATCCTTGTCTTATAGACAAATGTTTATTTATTGGCATTCGCCTCAAATTTTGTGACATCAATATACTGAACAGATCTGTTAATATGCATAAGATCTCCAATATTTTTACCTATATCCTAAATTCCCAAAACATTTTATTGTATAAAGACTAATAATTCAAATTATCTTGA
>CAZWZD010000009.1:0-12023 GCA_964638235.1 uncultured Erysipelotrichales bacterium | reverse complement strand
TACTTTATTTAGTAAGTCGCAATGATAATGATTTAATTAATGAGACAGAGATACGACATTGGGAGTCATATTTAGATAGTATAAATTTACAAGTGGCTATATATGGACCATTTAATAATTTGAATGAACTCAATACTAAGATAAATAAAGTTCAAAAATTATTAAAAGTTGCAAATAAAATAGATTCAAATAAAAGTGTTTTTTTATTTGATGATTATCGAATAGATATTTTGCTTGATGGATTAGATAAAAAACAAAATATATATGAGTTTTGTTATCAACCATTATTAGATTTGATACAGTATGATCAAAAACATCATTCGCAATTAATTACAACATTAAAAGAATATCTAAAGCATCCTAGAGATATACAGAAAACTAGTGATAACCTATGTATTCATAGAAACACATTATATAAAAGATTAGATAAGATCAGCTCTTTGTTAGGGGATACTTTAGATAATGCTGAAGCAATTATGAAGATTCAATTAACATTTCATATTCTCAGTTTAAAAAACAATTTATAGCAGTGTGCATTTGCACACTGCTTTTATATTTATAACAAATAATTATTATATTTATGTCCACTGATAAAATGTAAGCGGTTTTATACAATAATGTTAAGAAAGTTATATTTAAGGAGGAAAATTTTATGGTAAAAGTAAGCGCTGATGTTGCAGTTATTGCAGGAGGGCCTTCAGGCTTAGCTGCTGCGATTGCTGCTGCTGAAAATGGTGCAAAAGTTGTAGTTTTTGAAAAAGGTGCTACTACTGGTGGAACTGCAAATATGGGAATGGGACCTTTCGCAGTAGAAAGTCGTATTCAAAAAATGATGATGGATGATTTTACTAAAGAAAAAGCATTCCAAACTTATATGGATGCAAATGATTGGAATGTTCCAGCTAAAATCGTTCGAGATTATTTTTATCGTAGTGCTGACACAATTGATTGGTTAATGAGTATGGGAGTTCAATTTGTAGGGGCAATTAAAAACTTTCCAACTTCTAAAGCTACATGGCATGTAGTTATGCCTGAAGGTGGAGGAAAACCAGGTATGCGTTGTGCAACAGCTATGTTAAAGAGAATGCATGAACGTGCAGTAAGTTTGGGGGTAGAAATTTACTTAAATTCTCCAGTTTACAAATTGGTAAAAGATAATAATGAAGTTGTTGGATTCTTGGCTAAAAATGGAGATGGTACAGAATATGAAGTTGAATCAAAAGCAACAATTATTTGCACAGGAGGATTTGGAACTAACCCACAAATGATTTCTGAAAATACTGGATACACATTTGGAAAAGATATGTTTACATTTATGGTTCCAGGTATTGTCGGTGATGGTGTAAAAATGGCTTGGGAAGCAGGAGTAGGTAAAGGAAGAATGATGATGGAAAAAATCATGGGTCATGGTCTCCCAACTGCTTTGTCAATGGAGACACCTCAATTCTTAAACTTCATTCAAGGTAGTCCAATTGCTGTTAATAAATTTGGTGAACGTGTATGCAATGAAGAAGTTATGCAAAATATGTCAATTGGAGCTAATATCATTGACTATCAACAAGATAGAACAGTATACAAAATCTTAGATGATAAGATGATTCGTTATTTTAGAAAAAATGGACAAGAATTTCCTACAGAAGTATATAACGGTGATCCAACTGTAGATTTTGAAACAGTATGGCCAGAATTATCTGAAAAGTTCCCAATGTGGGCATATACAGCTGATTCTATTGAAGAATTAGCTGAAAAAATGGGAATTGATTCGAACAAATTAGTTGCTACTATTGATAGATATAATGAAATGTGTGATGACAATTATGATGAAGAGTTTGGTAAAAATAGAAAATACTTACGTCCAATCAATGGTAAAAAATTTTATGGATATAAATTGTCTATTTCTGCTTATGGATCATTAGGTGGAATCAAGATTAACTCTAATTATGAAACAGTTTCTGAAGATGGAAATATTATTAAAGGTTTGTATTCAGCAGGTGCTGATTCATGCGAAATCTATAATGGAACATATTATTATTTCTTCCCAGGTAACTCTATGGGTTATGCAATTAACTCAGGAAGATTTGCTGGCGAAAATGCTGCTAAATATTCCTGTGGTGAAGAAGAAAATTATGAAGAATGGGATTAGGAGGATAAGATGATGGAATATGGTGAAGTACAAAATAAAACTAAATTAAATAAGTATAATCGTAGTGTCTCAATCATTGGTGTTGGATGTACACCATTTATGTATACAGTAGATAATGAAGAAACAAATGGTTTAACTGAAGGTGAATTATTTGGTTATGCAGCTTTAAAAGCAATGGAAGATGCCGGTGTAGAACCAAAAGATGTTGATTACTACTTTCATGGTGAAGCAAGTCCTTTAAATGGATCAAAATATATTACTCCAAACATGCAAGTTGCTAACTGGTTTGGTATGAAAGGTAAAGGGTCAATACATCATTCAGAGGCATGCTGTACTGGATACTTAGCTCTTGAAGAAGCAGTGAATGCTGTTGCTTCAGGAAAGTATAACTGTGTATTGTCAGGATGTGTTGAGTTTGGTGATGCTATTGTTGAAGATCAAAGTCAACCACAATATAGAAGGATAAAATTTCCAATGGATTTATTTATGCAATCAACTGCTTGGATTTATGACAATGCATATGATCGTGAAATGATTGCGGGTCCAGTTATTTCATTTGATGATCCAGCCATTACTTATCAAAGAAAATATGGATTATCAGAAGATGATATCGATTCAGCAATGATTGGTATGGCCTTATCAAATCGTAAAAATGCAGTTTTAAATGATAAAGCTATTATGAGAGTTCCATATGAGGTAATGGCAAAGCAAATGGGATTTGATGATGTTCAAGAATTCATGCGTTCACAATATAATCCTAAGATGGGACATATGTTACGTGTAAGTGGTATGGAATTAAAATGTGATGGTGCTGCTGCAGTTATTGTAGCTTCAACTGAATGGGCTAAAGAGAGAAACTTACCACACACACCAATTGAAGTATTAGGAATTGGTTCTGCTGCATGTGAAGGTATGACACCTCACCTTGAAATGAGAGGAACAATTGAAGCTTGCAGACAAGTATATGAGATGACAGGAGTTAAGCCAGAAGAAATAGATTTATTATTTGCTAATGACTTTGTTATTTCTTCTCAATTAGTTGCAGCTGAAGCATCAGGATATTTACCAGAAGGAGAAGGATGGAAATATTTTGTTGATGGTAGAACTGCATATGATGGAGATAAACCTATTAATACAAATGGTGGACGTACTTCATTTGGACATGCGCATGCTGCATCAGGTTTGGCTGATATTTATGAGGCAGTTATTCAAATGAGAGGATTAGCTGGTCCTAGACAAGTGAAAAAACTCCCAAAAACTACATTATTAAGAGGTTTTGGTGGTGGTCAAAACCTAGCAGCTATAATATTAAGAACTGATGAATCATTAAGAAAAAATGATCAACCAATTGATGATACAACATCACCAATACAATTAGAAAAGGTAGTACGTAAATATTATGAAGCATTAGAAGAAGGAAAGATACTAGGTAGAAAATGTAAGCGTTGTGGTGAAATTGAATGGCCACCAGTATATGCTTGTAATCATTGTGGTCATGATGATATGGAATGGGTTGAAATGTCTGGAAAAGGTGAAATTTCACAAATTATCTTGCCAGCTATCATGAATGCAAAGCCTGAAAATGCTGACTTAATGCCTTATGCTTATACAATCGTAAATATGGATGGTGCAGAATGTAATGCAGTTGTTCAAGGTGTAACAAGAGATAATGCTGAAGAATTATGGGCTAAGATGCCAGTCCCTGTAAAAGCTAAAATTATTGATCGTGGACCTGAAGGTAAAACTTATAAAACAGTTATTTTTGAAATTGATGAAGAAGAACTTGGAAAGAGAGGATAATTTATGACACGTGTAGAAATTGAAGAAGAAATATTAAAATGTGTAAGCATTAGCTTTAAAAAGCCAGTTGATACTTTATCTGTAAATACAAACTTTAAGAAAGATTTAGGTGGAGCTTCAATCTTAATGGTTGGATTAGCATCATTAATTGAAAATGAATTAGATGTTTTGATTCCATTACCAACAATTGCTAGCTGTGCAACAATCAAAGACTTAGTTGATAAAGTAGAAGCTGAATTATAGAAAAATGAATGAGGGCATCTTTATATAGATGCCTTTTGTTTAATGGAGGTAATAATATGTCAGTATTAGATTATATTTATAACAAAGCAAAAGAAAATATTCAAAAGGTTGCTTTTCCAGAAGCAACAAATAATAAAATTTTACAAGCAGCTTATGAATGTGGAAAAGAAGGATATATTCAACCTGTACTTGTTGGAAATAAAGAAGAAATCTTATCTTGTATTCAAGATAAGAATTATAATAGTGAAGTCTTTACTATTGTTGATATTAATGATGAGATCTATAGATTTAAATTGATATCTAAATATGTTTCTTTAGAAGGTACTTTATTAAAAGAAAAGGCTTTAAAAAGAAGAATCAAAGATAAACTTAATTTTGCCTTGGCTATGGAAGCAGTTGGAGATGTTGATGTTACATTTGCAGGAATTGATTATACAACTGGAGATGTTTTATTAGGTGCTCAAATGATCATTGGATTAAAAGATGGACAATATAATATTTCATCATTGGGTTTATGCGAAATTCCTGGATATGTTGGAAACGAAGGAAACTTGCTGGCCATTACTGACAGTGCAGTTTCAGTAAATCCTACCGCTCAAGAACTAGCTATAATTGCTATTAATGCATGTGATACTATGCACTCATTATTAGATTGGCAACCACGTTGTGCTATGATTTCTTATTCTACTTTAGGTTCAGGACAAGGAGAACTTGTAGATAAAGTTGTAGAAGCTGTTAAGATTGCTAATGAATTGAGACCAGATTTGGACATTGATGGAGAATTCCAGTTAGATGCTGCTATAAAACCAGAAGTAGCAAATAAAAAAGTAAAAAGAGAATCTAAAGTTGCTGGTAAGGCAAATATTTTAGTTTGGACAAATATCGATGTTGGAAATGTTGCTGTTAAATTAATTCAAACATTTGGACATGCCAATGCTTACGGACCAATGTTACAAGGATTTAGAAAAGTTGTATGTGATTGTTCGAGAGGAGCACCTGTTTCTGAAATTAAAGGTAATATCATTATTTCAGCAGTGCGTGCAGCAGGTGAAAAGCAATGACATATCGTATATTAACAATCAATCCTGGATCAACATCTACAAAGGTTGCAGTATTTGATGAAAATCAAGAAGTGTTTTCAAAAAATATTGTACATGACTCTCATGAATTAGATACTTTTGAATCAATTGTTGCTCAAAAGCCATATAGAGCTGCAGTTGTTTCTGCAGCATTAATAGAAAATGGAATTGAAGAAAGTTCATTAGATGCTGTTGTAGGCAGAGGTGGAGGACTTCTTGCTGTTGAAGGTGGTGTTTATGAAGTAGACGAATTAATTTTAGATCATGCAACAAGAGGTGCTAATGGTGTTATTCATCCAGCACAACTTGGTTCACTTCTTGCTGATGATATTGCTAAAAAGAATAAGATTCCTGCATTTGTTGTCAATCCTCCTGATACAGATGAATTACAACCAGTTGCACGACTTACAGGAATTAAAGGGGTTTATAGAAATGTGCACTTACACGCTTTAAATCTAAAAGAAACAGCAATTCGTCATGCTGAATTATTAGGAAAGAAATATGAAGATTGTAATTTTATTGTCTGTCATATTGGTGGTGGTGTTTCAATATCTGCACATAAGCAAGGAAAAATGATAGATGGAAATGATATAGTGGGTGGCGACGGACCTATGGCTCCTACTCGCTGTGGAAGTATTCCAGCATCTGAATTGATTAAATTATGTTTAAACAATGATCAATCAAAATCAATCAAATCGTTATGTACAAAAACTGGAGGTTTTGTTTCTCATTTGGGTACTAGTGATGCAAGAATTGTCACATCAATGGCAAATGAGGGAAACAAATATGCACAATTAGTATGGGATACTTTCAAGTATCAAATTATCAAAGAAATTGGCTCTATGGCAATTGTTTTGAGTGGAAAAGTAGATGGTATATTGCTTGGTGGAGGTATTGTTCATGATAAAGGTTTAGTTTCCTATATTGAAGAGAACTGTTCATGGATTGCAAAAGTTACAGCATATCCAGGAGAATTTGAAATGGAGGCTATGGCAACAGGTGCAATTCGAGTACTTGATGGAAAAGAAAAAGTAAAAAAGTATACAGGGAAACCAGTATGGGATCCAGAAAGTTTAGGTTTATAGAATATGAAAATTTGTATAGATGGAAAAACAATTGAAGCAAAAGCTTCTCAAACAATATTAGAAGCTGCATTAGAAAATAATATTTATATTCCTCATTTATGTTATCATCCAGATTTAGAAGCAAAAGGCGGATGTCGCTTATGTTCTGTTGAAGTCGATGGAATACAAGGGGCAGTTGCTAGCTGTATGACAAAAGTTGAAGAAGGTATGAATGTCCATATTTATGGTGAAATAGCAGAAGAGGTACGTAAAACATCAATGGAATTGTTACTTGCCACTCATACACCTGATTGCACTGGATGTCCTAAATATGGTATTTGTGAACTTCAAAGTTTATACCAATATTTAGGTGTTACACCTGAAAGATGGAGGAAAAAAGTAAAGGCTTTTGGAACAGATGACACTAATCCATTAATTGTTCATAATTTTACACGTTGTATTAGATGTGGAAGATGTATTCGAGCATGCCAAGATTTAAGAGGAGCAAATATTTTAGATTATGTTGAAACCTCACAAGGTATTCGTGCGGGTATTAAAACTGGGACAAGTCTTGAGGATGCAGGATGTAGATTTTGTGGGGCATGTATTGAAGTATGTCCAACAGGTTCAATTGTTGATCAAGTAAAAATAATGAGAGAGGATCGAACATATATAGAAAATGTAGTCCCATGCCGTACATCTTGTCCAGCTCATGTTGATATTCCAAGCTTTATCCGTTATTTGAAAAATGGAGAATTAGAAAAAGCTTCAGCTGTTATTCATGAAAAAGTATTATTTCCTGAAATCTTGGGATCTGTATGTACACACCCATGTGAAACAGATTGTAAAAGAAATGAATTTGGAAATCCAATTTCAATCTGCAAATTAAAAAAAGCAGCGGCATTTCTTGATGAAACTTGGAAAAATAATAGAAAACCAAATCAAAGAACAGGTAAGAAAGTTGCTATCATTGGATCAGGACCTGCAGGACTTACTAGTTCTTACTATTTAAATCATAAGGGACATGATGTAACGATTTTTGAAAAAAATGAAAAGGCAGGTGGACAATGTAGATATGGTATACCTTCATATCGACTACCAGATGAATTGTTAGATAGAGAAATTAATTCAGTATTAGATACAGGAATTACATTAAAAACAAATATTAATATTACTTCACCAAAATCATTGTTAAAAGAATTTGATGCTATTTTAGTAACTATTGGAACTCATAAAGGAGTTGTTCTTCCTATGGAAGGAAATAATTTAGAAAATGTTTATGTTAATACAAGTTTTCTAAAAAATGTAAGAATGAATCATCCTGATAAAATAGGAGAAAAAGTTATGGTCTTAGGTGGTGGAAATGTTGCTTATGACTGTGCTAGAACTTCAATTCGTTTAGGTGCAAAAGAAGTACATATTGCTTGTCTTGAGTCTAGAGAATATATGAAAGCGACTGAAGATGAAATCCAAGAAGGTATAAATGAAGGTGTTATTTTACATGATGGTTATGCTTTTCCAAAGATTGTTGGTGTAAATAAAGTAGAAGGTGTTGAACTAGTTAAAGTTAAGAACTTTTATTTTGATGAAAGTGGTAAGCCAGTTACAGAGTTAGATGAATCTACACATACAATTATTGATGTTGATACAGTTATTTTTGCAGTAGGTCAAAAACCTGAAGGTACTGAAAATATGGAATTAGAATTAACTAATGGGTCATATATTTCGACTAATGATCGTTTAGAAACAAGTGTAAAAGGTATCTACGCAGCAGGAGATGTTGTTACTGGTACTAAATCTGTTATTGAAGCTATAGCTATTGGTAGAAAAGCGGCTGAAGAAATAGATAAGTATTTAGGTGGAAATGGTGATATTGAAGAAGAGCTTATAAAAAAAGAGAGACCATCTCCTTACCTTGGTCATATTGATGGATTTTCTAAACTTGAAAGAGTTCAATATGAAAAATTGCCTGCTGAGAAAGCAAAATCTTGTTTTGAAGAAGTCGAAAAAGTATTATCAAAAGAAAAAGCAATATGCGAAGCAGAAAGATGTTTGCAATGTGATCTTCGCCAATGTATTACTAAACCAAAACGTTGGAATGAATATTAGGAGGATTGAATGTATGATAGAAAAGTTAAAAAACTTATCTGAAGATGATTGTATTGTAGACTTTCTAAATAAAGAAGTTCAGAAGCATGATTGTAAAAAATGTGGAAAATGCGTTTTTGGATATGAGGGAGTGACTCAATTAGAATTGATTTTAAAAGATATTATAACAAAAAAAGCATTGCCTGATGATTATGAATTACTTCATGATATAGGTAGACTTATGGCTTATAATTCTTTATGTGAAAAGGGAACTAATTTGGGAAAGGCAGTTTTATATGCAATAAAAAACTATGAACAAGATTTTAAGCTACATATATCAAAAAAGGAATGTACAGCAGGAGTATGTCAGAGTTTTTTAACTTTTCATATTCTTGCATCTAAATGTGATGGATGTGATGAGTGTAGAGATATTTGTCAAGATGATGCTATTTTAGGTAAAAAAAGGTTTATACATGTTATTAATTTAGATGACTGTATGCAATGTGGAAAATGTTTAAGTATTTGTCCTAAAAAAGCCATTGTTACTGCTGGGGCAAAAAAGCCTAAAGGACCAAAAAAACCAATTCCAGTTAAGAGATAATATGGCGATTTGTAATATTTATGTTTATTATTCTTCCATACTTGTAAATGATATTACATTTTATGCCATATTACCTAATAGTAGTGTAAGCAATAGTAAAACATTATATTTGCTACATGGAGCGATGGAAAGTGGTGAAACTATTATTCATAACAGTAATGTTATGGAGCTTGCAGATAAATATCATCTAACAATTATTATTCCAACATTAGGCAATTGTTTCTATGTTAATAGGTATTACAGGTTTATTTGTGATGAATTAGTTCCATATACAAAAAAAGAATTTAATCTTTCTAACAAAAGAGAAGCTACTTTTATTGGTGGATATAGTATGGGTGGATATGGAGCTCTATATAATGGATTTAAACGACAAGATCTTTTCTCTAAAGTGATTAGTATTTCTGGTGCTTTAGATTTGCCTTTCTGTGTAAGATTTGTACGAAATTGTGGAGCTAGGATTCCACATAATTTAGATAAATATATATTAAGTCATAAAGAACAATATGATTTATCTTCTCTCATAAAAGGGTCTAATCAGAAAATATATTTAAGCTGCGGAAAAGATGACTTATTAACTTTTGTTAATGAAAAGATGGAAAAAATACTTAAAGAAAAGAATATACCATATTTCTTTAAAATAAAGAATGGAAATCATGATTGGAATTTTTGGAAAAAAGAAATAGAAAATGTTACTGAATGGATAGTTAAATAATTATAGAAAAGGAAAGAAAAAAGTATGAATGAAAAATTTAAGAATTTATTTAGTCCAATAAAAATTGGAAACAAAACTGTAAAAAATAGGATTGAAGCAGCACCAGCAATGTTTGCTTTTACTCATTTTGAGGATGTCCCACCTGTATTTGGTTTTAAACCAAATACTCCTAAACGTTCATATAGAATGTTAGAGGAAAAGGCAAAAGGTGGTGCTGGAATTGTTGTATTTGGTGAGTTAAGTCCTAGTAAATTTGATAAGAAATTCCCATTTGAACCAGAAGTTGATTTTAAGACTTATTCTGGTAAATATTTTGATATTGTTAAGAAAACAGGTAACATGATTAAAGGATATGGTGCTTTAGCATTAGCTGAATTAGTTGCAGTAGGAGAAACAAAAACTGATTTACATGATGGTATTACTCCTAGGGGAGTAGTATCAAAAACTATGCCAGATGGAACTAAAGTAAAAGCATTTACAAAAGAAGAAATCAAAGAATATATTGAAGATAGTGTAAATTTTTGTAAATGGTTTAAAAAAGCAGGATGGGATGGTGTCATGATACATGCAGGACATGGATGGTTACCAGCACAATTTCTATCACCAGCTTTTAATACACGTAATGATGAATATGGAGGTTCTGCTGAAAATCGTGCAAGATTTACAGTAGAAATGGTCAGTGCTATTCGAAAAGAATTAGGTAAAGATTTTGTCATTGAAGTTAGAGTTAGTGGTGCTGAACGTATTCCAAATGGACTTGTTTTAGATGATACTGTTGATTTCTGTAAAAGAATCGAGTCGTACATTGATTTAATTCATGTTTCATCAGGACATTATTATAAACCAGGAAGAAGTTGGGAGTTTACAACAGCTTATGCACCTCATGGTGTTAATGTAGAAAATGCTGCAGAAATCAAAAAGAATGTATCAATTCCAGTAACAGTAGTAGGAGGAATTAATTCACCAGAACAAGCAGAAAAATATATTGCAGAAGGAAAAGTAGATATGATATCTCTTGGTAGACAAATGTTTGCTGATCCAGAGTTCCCAAATAAAGCTAAAAATGGTTTAGAACATACTATTCGTAAATGTCTAAGATGTGCAAAATGTTATCCTGGACCTGTTGGTGAGCATCCAACTGAAAAGAGTAAAGGTATATTTGCAGCTCCTTTAGGTTCATGTACAATTAATCCTGATATGATTTGGAACGCATCACATCAATTATTATTCCCTGAGGAAATGCCAGTACCTGCTTCTTCAAAATCAGTACTAATTATTGGTGGAGGATGTGGTGGTATGCAAGCAGCTATCACTGCATATGATAGAGGTCATAAAGCAACTCTAATTGAAAAAGAAAATAGACTTGGTGGTATCTTAAACTTTACTGAACACACAAACCATAAAATTGATATTAAAAATTTTAAGGATTTATTAATTAGAGAAATTGGTTCAAGAAATATTGATGTTAAACTTAATACTATGGCTACAGCTGAATTAATAAAAGAAATAAATCCAGAAGCAATGATTATTGCTGTTGGATCTGATGATTTAGTTTTACCTATTAAAGGTATAGAAAATGCACTTTCTGCATTAGATACATATGAAAATGATTTCAATAATTTAGGAAAAAGTACTATTGTCTTAGGTGGTGGATTAGTAGGATGTGAAGCTACCTGTGATTATTTAGATAAAGGTATTGAAACAATAATCATTGAAAAACAAGAGTGCTTGATGCCAGATGTATTAGGTATCTATAGAACTGCAGTTCATGATTTTATTGATAAACATAATGGGAAATACTTAATTAATGCAACAGTTTTGGAAATTGGAAAAGATTATGTTATTGTAAATCAAGATGGAGAATTAAAGACTATTAAAGCTGATACAGTAGTAAACGCCTTAGGACGTAAAGCCAAAAAATCACTTGTTGAAGAATTAAAAGAAGCAGTATCTGTACCTACTTGGGTAGTAGGTGATTGCGTTTCTGCAAGACAGATTGGTGACGCTATAGATGAAGCTTGGATGGCAGCTATGGAAATATTATAAAGAATTATGAGTAGAGACGAAAAGTATTAGCAAAAATTCTGATTTTTCGATTCCAAGTTATGTATAACTAAAGTGGTGTGCAAATAAAAAAGGATGATGAGAAATAGATGAAAAAAAGCGTATAGGAAAACTTTTGAGGTTCTTACTCGATAATGGGTAATTGAAAATAAGAGGGTTCAAAAACTACTACATTTTAAAATGGTACCTATAGAAAGGACAGTACGTTGACAGTACTAGCACCATCTAT
>CAZWZD010000008.1:10893-12160 GCA_964638235.1 uncultured Erysipelotrichales bacterium | reverse complement strand
ACGATTCATTTTTTCTAATTCATTCATTAAATTAACTTTATTTTGTAATCTTCCTGCTGTATCACAGATCAAAACATCTACATTTTGTTCTTTAGCCTGATTTAAAGCATCAAAAACAACAGCACTTGGATCACCGCCTTCTTTACCTTTAACACAAGGAATATTTAAACGATCAGCCCATACAGCTAACTGATCGATAGCTCCAGCTCTAAATGTATCTCCAGCAGCAACCATAACACTCTTCTTTTCTTCTTCGATAATTTTATGAGCCAATTTTGCGATAGTAGTTGTTTTACCAGCTCCATTAACTCCTACCATTAAAATAACTGTTAAATCATTTTCATCATAATTAATCTTCGTTGTCATATATGAATCATTAGCATAGATAACAAACATTTTATCAATGATAATCTCATTGATTTCAGATGGATCAGTAATATTGGATAAACGAACTTCCTTTTTGATTTCATCTACGATTTTCATAACCATGTTAACACCAACATCACTCATAATCAATATATTCTCTAATTCTTCAAAATAATCATCATCTATTTCACGATATCTAGCAGCTAATTCATTAATTTTTGATGAAAAAGAAGTTGATGATTTATCCAATCCAGCAACATATTTTTCATTCTGTTTGGTAGATTCACCTATAAATGCATTTTTTATTTTCTGAAAAAATCCCATAATTTCCTCCTTTAATTACCAGCAAGATTGATTGCATCTTTTAATTTAACACTAACTAACTTTGTTACACCTTTTTGCTGCATAGTAGCTCCATAAAGAAGATCACATTCTTCCATAGTACCTTCTCTATGGGTTACAACAATAAATTGTGTCTGAGTAGAAAATTCTCTTAAGTACTTCGCAAATCTTTCAACATTCGCAATATCTAAAGCAGCTTCAACCTCATCTAATATACACATTGGAACTGGTCTTACTCTTAATATTGCAAATAAGCATGAAATAGCAATAAGAGCTTTCTCTCCTCCTGAAAACAAAGATATGTTTTGTACTGCTTTGCCCGGTGGCTGAACATCAATATCAATTCCTGTTTCTAAAATATTTGTTGGATCAGTATAGCTCAATTCTGCCTTTCCTCCACCAAATAAATTCCTAAATACAATATTAAATTCAATATTGATTTTTTCAAATGTTTCACTGAACTTCTTAATCATTATTTCATCCATTTCATCAATAGCTTTTAATAAAGTATCTTGAGCAGCTAATAAATCTAATCTTTGTGTATTCAAGTTTTCATAAC